>NZ_KI914932.1:44450-59412 GCF_000520575.1 Arthrobacter sp. I3 | reverse complement strand
CGAGCCGCTGACCCACCTTGATGGCGCCGGCGAGGGCGTGGGCGGACTCGATGGCGGGGATGATGCCCTCGGTGCGGCACAGGAGGCGGAAGGCCTCCATGGCCTCGCTGTCCGTGATGGGCTCGTAGCTGACCCGGCCAATGTCGGCCAGGTAGGAGTGCTCGGGGCCGACTCCGGGGTAGTCCAGGCCCGCGGAGATCGAGTGCGACTCGATGGTCTGGCCGTCGTCGTCCTGCATGAGGTAGGAGCGGGCGCCGTGCAGCACGCCGGGCTTACCGAGGGTGATAGTGGCTGCGTGGCGTCCGGTTTCGACGCCCTCGCCGCCGGCTTCGAAGCCGTAGATCTTGACCGAAGGGTCATCGAGGAAGCCGTGGAAAATGCCGATTGCGTTGGAGCCGCCGCCGATGCAGGCGCAGACGGCATCGGGCAGCCGGCCGGTCTGGTCCAGGATCTGGGCGCGGGCTTCCTCACCGATGACTTCGTGGAAGTAGCGGACCATCGCCGGGAACGGGTGTGCTCCGGCGGCGGTGCCCAGCAGGTAGTGCGTATTGCCCACGTTGGCCACCCAGTCGCGCAGGGCCTCGTTGATGGCGTCCTTGAGCGTCTGGGATCCGTTGGTGACCGGGATGACCGTGGCCCCAAGAAGTTCCATGCGGGCCACGTTGAGAGACTGCCTGCGGCAGTCCTCGGCGCCCATGTAGACCACGCATTCCAGGCCCAGCAGGGCTGCGGCCGTGGCGCTGGCAACACCGTGCTGGCCGGCGCCGGTTTCGGCGATGACGCGGGTTTTGCCCATTCGCTTGGCGAGCAGCGCCTGGCCCAGGACGTTGTTGATCTTGTGCGAGCCGGTGTGGTTGAGGTCTTCGCGCTTGAGGAAGATCCGCACCCCGCCGGCGTGCTCGGCGAAGCGCTTGGCCTCGGTCAGCAGCGATGGCCGGCCCGAGTAGTTCTTGTTCAGGTCGGCGATCTGGGCCGTGAACTCCGGATCGGCCTTGGCCTTCTCGAAGGTGTCCTCGAGCTCGTCCAGGGCCGCGATGAGCGACTCTGGCATCCACCGGCCGCCGTAGTTCCCGAAGTAGGGCCCCGGGGCGTGGCGCAGGGACGGTTCGCCCTGCGCGGGATGCTCCGCGGGGCGGCCGCCCTGCAGGAACGCGTCCACGGTACTTTCGTCAGAGCCGGCTGCTGGTGCATCGACCATCAGTCTCACCATCCTGTTCCACTGCTAGCTTTGGGGATCTGCTGATGAGATCCGCTCATTGGTCCGGGCAAAATCGCGGGCCCGGCACCGCTCACGGTCCGGACGGAGGCGCCAGGACCGGCCGGCCTCAGGCGCGCGCGGCGATTGCCGTCGCGCCGGCAGCCATGAATTCGGCGATCCGCTCGCGGGGCGTCGCGTCACTGACCAGCGCCTCGCCGACCAGGACCGCGTTGGCTCCGCGGGCCGCGTAGTGCTTGACGTCCTCGACGTCGCGCACACCGGATTCGGCGACCAGGAGCGCACCGGAGGGAATGCCGCCGGTCAGCGCCGCGAAGACGGAACGGTCGACGTCGAGCGTCTTGAGGTTGCGTACGTTGACGCCGATGATCCGGGCCTCCGCGGCTACTGCGCGCTCGATTTCCTCCGCCGTATGGGTCTCGACCAGCACGTTCATGCCGAGCTCGCGGCTGAGGGCCGTGAACTCACGCAGCTGGGCGTCCGAGAGCGAGGCCACGATCAGCAGGATCAGGTCGGCGCCGTGCGCCCGGGCCTCCCAGATCTGGTACTCGTCAACCATGAAGTCCTTGCGCAGCAGCGGAATGTCCACGGCGGCCCGGACGGCGTCGAGATCGGCCAGGGAGCCGCCGAAGCGGCGCTCCTCGGTCAGGACGCTGATCACGGCGGCCCCGCCGTCGGCGTACTGTGCGGCGAGGGACGCGGGATCGGCGATGTCCGCGAGCTGGCCCTTGGATGGGCTGCGGCGCTTGACCTCGGCAATCACCTTGAGCTGGTCCCGGGTGCTTGAGGTCCCGCCGAGGGCGGCCCAGGCGTCACGGGCGGGCGCCGCCGCGGCGGCACGCTCCTTCAGCTCCGCGAGCGTAACCAGACGCTGGCGCGCCTGCATATCCTCCCTGACACCGGCATTGATGTCGTCGAGAACGCTCACGCTCAGTGGCCGGAGTTCTTCAGCTTGCTGCCGCCGACGCCGTAGCCGGCCTTGCGCATGGCCCAGCCGGCGAGCAGGCCAATCACCATAACTGCGGCACCTGCAACGAAGATCGGGGTGTTGGCGATGACGAAGGCGATGGACGCAATGAGGGCGCCGATCAGCATCACGATCACGCAGGTCCACGCGGCCGGGCTGTTGCCGTGGCCCGGCGCTTCGCTGTGATCGACGTCGTCGTAGACGCCCTTCGGCGCAGCGGACGTGGATGCGGAAACAGTGGCTTTGCTCATTGAAATCTCCTCAGGATGAATACTGCTTACATTCTGCCATTTTTTGGCTGTGTTGTTTGGCCGCGTTACTGGACCGCGTTGCTTTGGCCGGGTTACCGGCCGCGTTGCTTTGGCCGGGTTACTGGCCGCGTTGCCGGTCGCGCCCGCGGCATCGGCTCAGGTGGGGTCGTCACCGCGGGACAACCGGTCCCAGCTGTCAATCTCGTCCGCGGGGGCGGCCGGCGCATTACCGCCAGCTGCAGTTCCGCCGGCGGCGGGCCCGGCGGCGGCCGCGTCATATTTGGTGCGGGTCTTCCAGTAGCGGCCGGCCGGCACGATCGCCAGGGCGCTGAGGCCCAGCAGGGCTCCGGCGACGACGGCGAGAACGGGGAACACTGTTACGTCCACCTGCACGCTGCTGCCGCTGATTCCGGTGGCGGCCGCGATCGATCCCTGCGCCGCGGCCAGCGGGTCCGCCAGCACGACGGCCGCCGCGGCGACGATGCCCGCGGCCGTGAGGAGGATGATCGCCGTGATCACCCAGCGGGCCACGCGGCCGGCGATGGAGGCCGCGAGGCCGCCGGCGAGGGCCACAAGCGCCAGGGCTGTCACGGTGGTGGCAGCCTTGCTGCCCTGGACCTGCAGGCCGTCCTGGCTGGCCACGGCCGCGCCGAGCTGCGTGGGATCGAGGTGCACTGTGAGCCAGGTCTGGGTGGTGGTCCCGAACACGGCAAGGGCCAGGGCAGCGATCACCAGGACCAGGGTGGACTTGCGGGCCCAGCCCGGGACGGCGGCCCGCCCGGTGCTCTTCACGGTGTTCTTGGCGGTGGCTTCCGGCTCCCCCATCAGGACTCGGCTCCTGCGTCGGACGCTGCGTCAGTGATTGCGTCAACGGTGATGTTGTGCAGCGATCTGGCCGTGTGCACGGCGCGCAGCGGGGCGGCGGCCTTGTTCACGGTTTCCTGTGCCTCGGTCGGGTTCACCGAATCTGCGACGATTCCGCCGCCGGCCTGGACGTACGCGCGTCCTTCCCGGAGCAGGGCCGACCGGATGGCGATCGCCATGTCCATGTCCCCGGCGAAGTCCAGGTACCCCACCACGCCGCCATAGATGCCGCGCCGGTGCGGTTCAAGTTCGTCCAGCAGGCGCAGGGCCCGCGGCTTCGGGGCGCCGGAGAGGGTGCCGGCCGGGAACGTGGCCTTGAGCACGTCGTAGGCCTTGGCGGCCGGGGCGAGCTCTCCGACCACGGTGGACACCAGGTGCATGATGTGGCTGAAGCGCTCGACTTCCATGAATTGCGTGACGTCGACGGATCCTGCCACGCAGACCTTCGAGAGATCGTTGCGGGAAAGGTCGACCAGCATCAGGTGCTCGGCGCGTTCTTTCTCGTCCGCCAGCAGTTCCTCGGCCAGGGCCTTGTCCGCCTCGACCGTCTTGCCGCGCGGACGTGAGCCGGCGATGGGGTGGGTGATGACTTCGTCCCCGGTCACGGTGACGAGGGCCTCCGGCGAGGAGCCGACGATCGTGTATTCGCGGCCGGCGGCGTCCTCGAAGCTGAAGAGGTACATGTAGGGGCTGGGGTTGGTGTTCCGCAGGACCCGGTAGACGTCGAGGGGGTCGGCGCCGCACTCCATTTCGAAGCGGCGGGAGATCACCACCTGGAAGACCTCACCGTCCACGATCGCCTCCTTGCCGCGGTCCAGGGCGGCCAGGTACTCGGTTTCGTCCCAGCGTTCCTGCACACTGGACGCGAAATCCAGGGCGGCCGTCTCCAGCACGGAGACCGGCTGCTCCACGGGGCGGCTGATCTTTTCGAGCAGGGCTTTGACGCGGGCGACGGCGTCATGCCAGGCGTCGTCGACCCGTTCGGTGCTGTTGTCGAAGTTGATGGCGTTGGCGATCAGCAGGACTGTGCCGTCCATGTTGTCGTGGACCGCCATGTCGGTTACCAGGTTGAGGGCCATTTCCGGCAGTTGGAGGTCGTCCTCCGGCGGGCTGGTCAGTTTCTCCCAGTGCCGGACGGTTTCCCAGCCCAGGAACCCGACCAGGCCCGAGGTGAACGGCGGGAGGCCGTCGAAGCGCTCGGTGCGCAGCGCGGCGACGGTGTCGCGGATGGCGTCCACGGGGTTGCCGTCCAGGGGCACACCGACCGGGGGCTCGCCCAGCCAGTGCGCGCTGCCGTCCTTGGTGGTCAGGGTGGCCCGGGAGCGGGAGCCGATGAAGGAATAGCGCGACCAGGCGCCGCCGACCGCCGCCGATTCCATCAGGAACGTTCCGGGCTGGCCATGGGCGAGCTTGCGGTAGAGGCCGATCGGGGTTTCGGCGTCAGCCAGTACCTTGAGCCGGACGGGGATGACTCGGCTGTGGCCTGCGAGTTCGCGGAACTCTTCGAGGCCGGGGCTGATGATTCCAAGGTCCTGCATGGCTGTGCTTTCCGCCTGTTCTTTAGGTGGACCTGCGACCGGATCCGGTCATGGGATCCTGCCTGGGGTCCGGTTCGTGAAGCTGTGGAAGCGCCGGGGCGCTCTGCCGGTGTGCCGGGCGCCTAGCCTCCGTGGCCGACGACGGCGTCGAGCTCGCGGCCGTCGAAGCACGTCCGGGTTCCGGTGTGGCAGGCCGCGCCGACCTGGTCGACCCGCACCAGCAGCGCATCGCCGTCGCAGTCCATGGCGAGCGACTTGACCCACTGCACGTGCCCGGAGGTGTCTCCCTTGCGCCAGTACTCCTGGCGGGAGCGCGAAAAGAACGTCACGCGCCCGCTGGTCAGGGTGCGGTGCAGCGCTTCGTCGTCCATCCAGCCCAGCATCAGCACCTCGTGGGTGTCGAATTGCTGGACGATGGCGGCCACCAGCCCGGCGCTGTCGCGCTTGAGCGCGTCCGCCAGTCCGGCCGGAAGGGGGCTGCCGCTGACGGAACTGCGATCGACGGCGCTGCCGTTAATGGCGCTGCCGTTAATGGCGCTGCCGTTGGTGGGGCTGGGGGCGGAGGCGGGCTGCTCAGACATCAGATCAAGTCTAGTGCCTCCGGGCCGGTCGCCGGCCTGCGGACAGGTCCCACCGCTTAACACTGGCGCGCCAATCGGCCCGGCACCGCGGTCCGGCCCTGCATCATGCGGCCGGGCGCGGTTGCGGCGGCGATTCCTGTGCCCACGCACGGCCGTCTCGTGCTAGTTTCACAAGTGATGCATTTCGTCGAACCGTCCCGAGAAGTCCTGGCCGAAACCCTGCTGGCGGCCGGCCCTGATGCCGCCACGCTCTGCACAGGTTGGCTCACCCGCGATCTTGCCGCGCACCTGTACCTGCGCGAGCGGAAAATCGCCGTCGGACTGGGCCTGCTGATCAAGCGCCTGTCCAAGGCCTCGGACCAGGCGACGGCCGAGCTGGCGGGCACCCTGAAGACCACCGAGGACTACGCCAAGCTGGTCAACGACTTCCGGGCCGGTCCCCCGGCGCTGTCCCCGCTGCGGATCAAGGCGCTGGACGAAAGCTCCAACCTGATCGAGTACTTTGTGCACACCGAGGACGTCCGCCGCGCCGTGGACCGCTGGGCCCCGCGCGCCCTGGACCAGGCCTACTCGGACGCGCTGTGGGATGAGCTCGTCAAGCGGGCCGCGATCCTGTACCGCGGCGTGGATCTGGGCATCGTGCTGGTGAGCCCCTCGGGTCCGCGGCATGTCGCCAAACGCGCCCCCGTATCCGTGGCCATCGTCGGCGAACCGGGCGAGCTGCTCATGCACGCCCACGGCCGCACCCGCCACGCCCTCGTGACCTTTGAAGGCCAGCCGGACGCCGTCGCGCTCCTGCAGTCCGCCGAAGTCGGCCTCTAATCCCCACCCGCGCCCTAACCTCGCAAGCTCGGCCAGGGAACCCGGCGGGCGTGGGCCCAGGCACAACCAACGATTCTTAGCGGACCTCAAATGCCCATCCGCGCACTAGCCTCGCAAGCTCGGCCAGGGAACCCGGCGGGTGGGGACTAGCGGACTTCGAAGCCTGCGTCGCGGATCGCGGCCTTGACCTGCGCGATCATGTCCAGCGGGCCGAAGTGGAAGACCGAGGCCGCCAGGACGGCGTCGGCGCCCGCTGCCACGGCCGGCGGGAAGTGCTCCGGCTTGCCGGCGCCGCCGGAGGCGATGAGCGGGACCTTGACCCCCGCCCGCGCCAGGCGGATCAGTTCCAGATCGAAGCCGTCCTTGGTGCCGTCGGCGTCGATCGAGTTCAGCAGGATTTCACCCACCCCGCGGTCGGCCGCTTCCCGCGCCCAGGCGATCGCGTCGATGCCGGTCCCCTGCCGTCCGCCGTGCGTGGTGACCTCGAAGCCGGACGGGGTGGGCTGCGAGCCCGGACGGGTCCGGCGCGCGTCGAGGGAGAGCACCAGGACCTGGGAGCCGAAGTGCCGGGTGATCTTGTCGATCACGTCCGGCCGGGCCACGGCTGCGGTGTTGATGGCGGCCTTGTCCGCGCCGCAGCGCAGGAGTTTGTCCACCTCGGCCACGCCACGGACCCCGCCGCCGACCGTCAGCGGGATGAAGACTTCCTCGGCGGTGCGGCGGACGACGTCGAACGTGGTCTCCCGGTTGCCGGAGGACGCTGTGACGTCAAGGAAGGTCAGCTCGTCGGCGCCGCTGTTGTCGTAGCGGTGCGCCAGTTCCACCGGGTCCCCGGCGTCGCGGAGGCCCTCAAAGTTGATGCCCTTGACCACACGGCCGGCGTCGACGTCGAGGCACGGGATGACGCGCACGGCAACAGTCATGACTTCTCCTGGTACTTGCAGGCGGGTAATTGCTGCAGGGTGATTGCTGAAGGTTTTCCTGGCGGGACCCGGCGAGGCGGGGAGCCTAGATGCGGCAGGCGTGGATGCTGCTGACCAGGATGGCGCGGGCGCCGAGGTCGTAGAGCTCGTCCATGATCCGGTTGGTTTCCCGCTTGGGCACCATCGAGCGGACGGCCACCCAGTCCGAATCGCGCAGCGGCGACACGGTGGGCGACTCCAGGCCGGGGGTGAGCCCGGCGGCCTGCTCGACGAGTTCCTTGCGGATGTCGTAGTCCATCAGCACGTACTGCCGGGCCACGAGGACGCCCTGGAGCCGGCGGATCAGGACCTCCGTGGCAGGGTTCTGCTCGCCCTTGCGGCCAATCAGCACGGACTCCGAATTCAGGATCGGCTCGCCGAAGATCTCCATGCCGGCAGCCTTGAGCGTGGTGCCGGTCTCGACGACGTCGGCAATCGCGTCGGCGACGCCGAGTCGGACGGAGGATTCCACGGCGCCGTCAAGGCGGACCACCTTGGCGTTGATGCCGCGTGCGGCCAGGTAGCCGCGCAGCAGTCCGTCGTAGCTCGTGGCCAGGCGCTTGCCCTCGAGCTCGGCGACCGTGGTGAAGTCGCCGACCGGGCCGGCGAAGCGGAAGGTGGAAGCGGCGAAGCCCAACGGCAGCAGCTCCTCAGCCTCGACCTCCGCGTCGAGCAGCAGGTCGCGGCCGGTGATGCCGACGTCGAGCGTTCCCTGGCCCACGTACACAGCAATGTCGCGCGGGCGCAGGAAGAAGAACTCAATGTCGTTGTCCGGGTCCACCATGACAAGCTCGCGGGTATCGCGGCGCTGGCGGTAGCCTGCTTCGGCCAGCATGGCCGCGGCAGCTTCGGACAGGGATCCCTTGTTCGGGACGGCAACTCTAAGCATGGGAAAAGTCTCTCTTGGGTGCGGAAGTCTCTGTTGGGGCACATCGGCCACGCGGTGCACGGGATCCGCCAGCGAAGTCATGGCGGTGTCCGGTGCGGGCGCGGCTACAGATGCTTGTAGACGTCTTCCAGGGTGAGTCCTTTGGCGAGCATCAGAACCTGCAGGTGGTAGAGCAGCTGGGAAATCTCCTCGGCGGCGGCCTCATCGGATTCATACTCCGCAGCCATCCAAACCTCGGCTGCTTCCTCCACGACCTTCTTGCCGATGCCATGGACTCCGGAATCCAGTTCGGCGACGGTGCGGGAGCCCTCCGGGCGGACGGCTGCCTTTTCACTCAGTTCTGCGAACAGCGACTCGAAATTCTTCACGCCCCCAAGCCTACTTGCTCCCGGAGCGGGAACGCCCGCCGGGGCGTTGCATGACGGCGGAGATGTGAGGCACTACATATCCAGCACGGCCGGCGCGGCCGGCACACTCAGCCGGCGCGGGCGGCCAGGGAGGCGCCCGCACCGGCAAAAGCTGCAGCTTGGCGGCTCAGCCGAACTGCTTGAGCGTCACTGCCGTGGCCAGGGCGGCGGTAACCGCCTCGTGACCCTTGTCCTCGGTGGATCCGGGCAGGCCTGCCCGGTCGAGCCCCTGCTGCTCGGTATCGCACGTCAGCACGCCAAAGCCCACGGGAACCCCGGTGCGGACGCTGACCTCGGTCAGGCCCAGGGTGGCCGCCTCGCAGACATATTCGAAGTGCGGGGTGCCGCCCCGGATGACGACGCCGAGCGCCACGACGGCGTCGAAGTGCGGTGCCAGCCGGGCCGCCGCGACCGGAAGCTCAAACGTCCCGGGCACGCGCAGGACCGTCGGCTCACTGATCCCGGCGTCCTTCGCGGCGCGCAGGGCGCCGTCGAGCAGTCCGTCCATGATCTGGGTGTGCCAGCTCGCGGCCACAATGGCGAGCTTGAGCCGTGAGGTTTCTTCGGGCTTGAAGGTGCTGAGGTCGATCTGGGGGGCGCCGTGGCCGCTCATAGGGTATTCCTTGCTGTTGAGTCTGATGGTCGTGTTGCTGCCCGGTCAGTCCTGGTCGTGCTCGAATCCGGACAGGCCGGCGGCCGGAGCCGGTTCAACGTCCAGGACCAGGCGGTGGTCCATCCGGTCCTTCTTCGTCTGCAGGTAGCGGATGTTCTGCTCCCGGGAGGGGACCTCCGTGGGGACCATCTCCACCACCTTGACGCCTGCCTGCGCGAGCCGGTCCTGCTTGTCCGGGTTGTTGCTCAGCAGCCGGATCTCGTGAAGACCCATCTCCGCGAGGATCTGGGCCGCGGCCTTGTAGCAGCGCGCGTCGACCGGCAGCCCGAGCTGTTCGTTGGCCTCCACGGTGTCAAAACCGGCCTCCTGCAGGGCGTAGGCCTTCATCTTGTTCGCCAGGCCGATCCCCCGGCCCTCCTGGCCGCGCAGGTACAGCAGGGTGCCGCCGAGTTCGTTGATCAGCTCGAGGGCATAGGCCAGCTGCTCACCGCAGTCGCAGCGGTAGGAGCCAAACACATCGCCGGTGAGGCACTCCGAATGGAGGCGGACCAGCGGTGGCTGGCCGTCAACCGGCGCCATCGGTGAACTGACGGCCAGGTGCTCCGCGCCGGTGTCGAGGTCGGTCCAGGCCTGTGCCACGAAGTCGCCGAAGGCGGTGGGCAGCTGGACGATGGGTCCTGCGCTGACCGGATGCGGTTGACGGTCCATGGCCGTCTCTTCTCGGGTCTCCGAAGTCGTCACTATTTCTCCTCCATCAGACTGGGGCCGCTGCGTGGCTGCCGTGCTGTTCCGCTTCAAGATACGCCACCAGATCCGCAATCGAAATCAGGGGGCAGCCATGCTCGATGGCGAAACCGCGCAATCCGTCCAGCCGCATCATTTCTCCGTTGTCGTACACAAGCTCTGCTATCACGCCCACGGGCTCCAAGCCCGCGAGCCGGCACAGGTCCACGGCCGCTTCGGTGTGGCCGGGACGTTCCCGCACTCCCCCCTTAACGGCGCGGAGGGGGAAAACATGCCCGGGGCGGGTCAAGGAATTTGGCCGGCTTTGCGGGTCGGCCAGGATCCGGGCCGTCAGGGCGCGGTCCGTGGCGGAAATTCCGGTGCTGACACCCACGGCGGCGTCGCAGGACACGGTGTAGGCGGTGCCCTTCGCGTCTTCGTTGATTGCCACCATTGGCGGCAGCGCCAGGGCGTCGGCCCGGTAGGCGTCGAGCGGTACGCAGATCACGCCGGAGCTGTAGCGGACTGTCCAGCCCATCAGCGCGGGGGTGGCGTGCTCGGCGGCGAAAATGATGTCGCCTTCGTTCTCGCGGTCCTCGTTGTCCACCACCAGGACGGGCCGCCCGGCTGCCATGGCGCTGATGGCGTCCTCGATCGGATCGAGGCCTGCACGCCCGGTGCCGGCAGCGGCGGCGCGAAGCACCCCGGCCACATCATGGTCGGGCTGGTCCGTGACCCGGCTCATTTCGCGGCCCCGTCCGTGAGGGCGGCTTCTCCGTCGGAACCTTCGGCTGCCCTGTGCGCGGCGGGCGACGAACCGCCGGCAAAGGACAGCAGGCGTTCGGTGTACTTCGCCAGGACATCGACTTCAAGGTTTACATGGCCGCCGGGTGTCTTCTGGCCCAGGCCGGTCTCGGCCAGGGTGGTCGGGATGAGCCCTACTTCAAACCAGGGCGCCGGATCGTTGGCCGGGCTGACTGCCGTGACGGTGAGGGAGACGCCGTCGACGGCGATGGATCCCTTTTCGGCGATGTACCGGGCCAGCCCGGCCGGCACCGCGAACCGCAGCCGGTCCCAGTTGCCAAGCCCCTCGCGCTCCACGAGTTGCCCGACGCCGTCGACGTGGCCCTGGACCACGTGGCCGTCCAACCGTCCCCCGGCGGGGACGCAGCGTTCCAGGTTGACGGGATCGCCCGCAGTGAGTTCTCCGATCGTGCTGCGGACCAAGGTCTCGCCCATAACGTCAACGCTGAAGTCCCTGCCGTCGATCTGCGTGGCGGTGAGGCAGACGCCGTTGACCGCTATGGAACCGCCCAGGGCGAGACCGTCCGTGGTGCCGGGTGCGTGGAGCCGTACGGTGGCGCTGCTGTCCCCGTTGCGCTCAACGGAGAGCACCTTTCCCTGCTCGGCGATAATTCCGGTAAACATCAATTGCCTCCTGCGGCGGTGTCCGCGCCGGTGCGGTGCGGGGTGGTATCGGATGAAGTAGGGGTGGCGGCCGGGCGAAGATGGAGCCGGAGGTCGCGGCCGAGGACCTGGACGGCGCCGCCGGATGCCGGGTCCCATTCCCAGCGCTGGGCATCGGCCAGGGTGGTGATGCCGAGGTCGTCCAGGGCGGCGGTGCCGGAGCCGAGCAGTGTGGGCGCCAGGTAGACGATGAGTTCGTCGACCAGGCCGGCGGCCAGGAAAGCGCTCAGGATCCGGGAGCCGCCCTCCACCATGAGGTGCCGGACGCCGTGTGCGAACAGCTGGTCCAGGGCCTCGCGCGGGTCGCGGGTGGCCAGGTGCAGGACGTTGCCGTCGGCTCCGTGGATGGCGGCGTCGTCGGGAATGCCCCGGTACCCCATCACGGCGCGCAGCGGCTGTTTGCCTTCTGCTTCGCCGTCGCCGTTCCGGGCGGTGAGCCGGGGGTTGTCGATCAGGACCGTCTGGGTGCCCACCAGGATGGCGTCTATCCTGCCGCGCAGAGCGTGGTTGTCGGCGAGCGATTCCGGGCTGGATATCCATTGGCTGGTGCCGTCGCTGGCGGCGATGCGGCTGTCGAGGGTCTGGGCGATATGCAGGGTGACGAACGGCCGTTTGGCGGCGACGGCGTCGAACCAGCGCCGGTTCAGGTCCAGCGCCGACTCGGCCGCCAGCCCGGAGCGGACGCGGACGCCCGCGGCCCGGAGCGTCACTGCGCCGCCGGCGGCCGGGTCGTGGGGATCGTCGACGGCGTAGATGACGTCGGTGATGCCGGCGTCGATGATCGCCTGCGCGCAGGGGCCGGTGCGCCCACAGTGGTTGCAGGGCTCCAGCGTCACCACGATCGCCGCGCCGCGGAGGTCCCGGCCCGCCGCTTTCGCCTGGCCGATGGCGTCGGCTTCGGCGTGGGCAGTCCCGGCTCCGCGGTGGTAACCGGTGGCGAGGTGCGTCCCGTCGGTCCCGACGACGACGGCGCCGACGAGCGGGTTGGCGCCCCGCGGGCCCTGCGCCGCGGCGGCCAGGGCAGCCTGCATCGCAGCATTCTCGGCAGCGTTAAACGCGGCAGTGCCGGACGGGGCGGCGCTGAATCCGGCGCTCACGCCGGCGGTGTTGAGGGCACTCACTTGGCCACCACGGGGTCGGGGAAGACGGTTTCGACCGTGACCGGCCGGTTCGCCAGCCTGGAGGCACGCCACCAGACAAAGAACCCGGCCAGGGTGAAGAAGCCGTAGAAGAGGTACATGACGGCGCTGGCGTAGTAGCCGGCGCTGAACAGCAGTGGCACACCGACGATGTCCACCGCCACCCAGATGAGCCAGAACTCCGTCCAGCCCCGCGCCATGCCGTATGTCGCGAGCAGCGAGCCCATGAACGTCCACGCGTCGGCCCAGACCGGCGGGTAGGAGCCGAGGGAGTCGAAGACCGGGGTAAGCGCCATGGTGCCGGCCACGAGGCTGAGGGCAAGAATCACCCGGGTCTGGTTGCCGGCCCAGCGCGGCGCGACGGCAGTGCCGCCGCTGCCGGACTTCCTGCCCTGCTGCCAGCGGTACCAGCCGTAGAGGGCGACGCCGATGAACATGACCTGGCGTCCGGCCTGGCCCCACAGCGTGGCCGGCGTGGCGGAACCGAAGACGTTGCCCAGGAAGACCGTCAGGAGCAGCAAGTTGCCGGCGATGCCGACGGGCCATGCCCAGACCCGGCGGCGCATGCCGCCGACGGCGCTGGCGAGGCCAAAGATGTTGCCTAGCACTTCACGAAGAATCAGGACAGATCCGCCTACGGGGATCTGCGCTTCGAAGAGCCATCGCAAGGGGTCCATGTGTGTGTCGTTCCTTCCCTCAAGAACCGCGATGGCTCCGGGGGTATACGACAGCGCAATTATGCGGCGCCGTTGGGGCGCCGCAGTAACAGCTGTACGTGCTTCTCTCATCCAGACTTTAACTGTCGGTACCGGAATTTCACCGGTTCAACCGTTTGCCGGCTTCCTTCCCGAGGGAGGGCGCTGGCGCGCGGGTCGCGGACTGTCACCGCCGGTTCGGACTTACACCGACCCCGGAGCACGTATGTGTGTTGTTATTCTGACACAACTGCGGCCCTGCCCGGGCTATTCCCCGGATGCCGATGTTACGCCCGGCGTCATCTTCGCAGCAGTTCCCTGCCGGGACCGCGCGTCAGCGGGACCCCGCCGCCCGGAGCCTTTCGACAGCCGCCGCCGGATCCGCGGCGCCGTAGACGGCTGACCCCGCAACAAAGACGTTCGCCCCCGCCTCTGCCGCGCGCACGATCGTCTCCTCGGTGATGCCGCCATCCACCTGCAGTGCCACCGCGACGCCGGAGCCGTCAATGGCAGCGCGGGCCCGCCGGATCTTGGGCAGCGTCAGGTCCAGGAAAGACTGCCCGCCGAAGCCTGGCTCCACCGTCATGATCAACAGCAGGTCCAGTTCCGGGAGCATGTCCAGATAGGGCTCCACGGGGGTGCCCGGACGCAGCGCCATGCCGGCTTTGGCCCCGCGGGCGCGCAGTTCCCGCGCGAGTTTGATCGGCGCGATCGAGGCTTCGGCGTGGAACGTCACCGAAGCAATCCCCGCGTCGGCGAAGCCCGGCGCCCAGCGGTCCGCGTCGGCGATCATCAGGTGGGCGTCCAGCGGCACCGGGCTGACGGCCTGGATGCGCTGCACCACAGGCAGCCCGATGGTCAGGTTGGGCACGAAATGATTGTCCATGACGTCCACATGCACCGCATCGGCATTGCTGATGCGGCGCAGTTCGGCCTCAAGGTTGACGAAGTCAGCCGAAAGGATGCTCGGGTTGATGCAGCACTGGGCCATGGATTTCCTTCACGTTCGTACTTTGCTGGTTCGTTCTTGGTGGCAGGGCCCCAGTATCAGCGAAACTCAGGCCAACTTGCGAATCAGCGCCAGGAACATGGCGTCCGTCTGGTGCACGTGCGGCCAGAGCTGGGCGGTGAGCTCGTGCCCGGCCTCGAGGTGGCCGGTGAGGCTGACGCCGTCCAGCACGGCGCCGGCGTCGAGGAGTTCGAGGTCCTCGCGCTTGCGCAGGGCATCACTGACGACGGCGGTGGTCTCTGCCGGGTGCGGCGAACATGTCACGTACGCCACCACGCCGCCGGGCTTGACGGCGTCGATCGCGGAGTTGAGCAGCTGGCGCTGCAGCGGGCCAAGGTCCACGAGGTCCTTGGGCGTGCGCCGCCAGCGCGACTCCGGACGCCGGCGCAGGGCGCCCAGGCCGGTGCACGGGACATCCACCAGGACGCGGTCGAACGACTCCGGCTGCTCGGCGCCAATGTCGCGGCCGTCCCCGGTCCTTACCTCCCAGGCCTCCCGCGGGACCGCGGACAGGGCCTGCCGCACGAGTTTGGCGCGGTGCGGGGCGGATTCGTTGGCCAGCAGGTGGGCGCCCCGCTGCCGGGCGAGGGCTCCGAGCAGGGCGGCTTTGCCGCCGGGACCGGCACAGAGATCCAGCCAGCGCTCCCCCGCGCCCCCGCTGTCCGTCCCCGCCTCGCCGCCAGAATTTGTGCCGGGGTCTGCGCTGATGTTGTTGTCGGGTCCGGCGCCGGGGGTTGTGCCGAGATCGACGGCGGCCATGGCGCGGGCCACGAGCTGCGAACCGACGTCCTGGACTCGGGTGCTTCCGTCACGGACCGA
>NZ_KI914932.1:15122-44350 GCF_000520575.1 Arthrobacter sp. I3 | reverse complement strand
ACCGAGGCGAGCCGGCCGAGGTCCCCGCCGCTGGAGAGCGCGGATCCCTCGACGAGCTCGCCCGGGGTGGCCCCGCCTTCCAGGGCCTCGTCGAGGCTGCCGACGCCGGGCAGCGCCACAAGGTTCACCACGGGCGCGGCGTTGTCGGCTTCGAGGAGCGCGTCAATCTCAGAAACCGCCCGGCCGTGGGCCACGAGCGACTGGCGGAGCGCGCGGACGATCCACTCCGGGTGGGCGTAGCGGATGGACGCGATCGTCGTGGCATCGGTCTCGGTGCTGAGCAGCAGGTCGAGCCACTCATCGAGGGTGCGGGCGGAGACTTTGCGCAGGACGGCGTTGATCAGTGCCGAGGGCCCGGCCCCGATCACGGCGCGGGCCAGCCCCACTGTCTGGTCCAGGGCGGCGTGAGCGGGCACGCGCATGGCGAGCAGCTGGTGCACCCCGATCCGCAGGGCATCCAGGATCGCGGGATCCAGCTCCTCCAGCGGACGGTCCACGCACCGGGCCAGGATGGCGTCGTACGTGCCCTGGCCGCGGAGGGCGCCATAGCTGAGCTCGGTGGCGAAACCGGCGTCGCGCTTGTCCAGCCCGTGGTGCCGGATCCGGGCCGGGAGCACCAGGTTCGCGTAAGCGTCCTCGGCGGCCACGGCGCGGAGCACTTCAAAGGCAACCAGCCGGGCCGGATCGGCGCGGCGGGTCCGCTGGGACGGGGCGCTCTCGGTGAAGCCGCGCTGCGGGCCGCGGTTGCGTTCCCGGCCCTGGGCGTTCCGCCTGCTGCCGCCCCCGGCGCCCTGGCCACTGCCTCGGCTGTTGCCGTTGGTCCCGGAACCGCTCATTCGAATACCACGCTTTCAAGTGTTGCCTGCCCACGCGCCCAATCAGCGGCGGCCATCATTTTCTTGCCCGCGGGTTGCACCCGCGTCAATTCCACCGGGTGCGATCCCGTACCGACGAGAACCCGTTTCCCGTCCATGGCCAGCTGTCCGGGCCGAAGCGCCGCCGAGTCCACTGCCGGCAGCACTGGCTCCAGTTTGATCCGCTGGCCCTCCAGCAGTGTCCAGGCGCCCGGCTCCGGCGTGACGCCGCGGGCACGCCGGCCGATCGCCAGGGCGGGCTGCTGCCAGTCGAGCCGGCCATCTTCGAGACTGAGTTTGGGTGCCAGGCTGACGTCGCCCTGCTGCGGGAGCGCGACGGCCTTGCCGGCGTCGATGGCGGACAGCGTTTGGGCCAGCAGGACCGCGCCGCTGTGGGAGAGGCGTTCGAGCAGGGCCCCGGCGGTATCGGCGGGGTGCACGGTCTCGGTGAGGGTCCCGAAGACCGGACCGGTGTCCAGCCCCTCCTCCAGGCGGAAGGTGACGGCACCCGTGACGTCGTCGCCGGCGATGACGGCGCGCTGCACGGGAGCTGCGCCGCGCCAGGCCGGCAGCAGGGAGAAGTGCAGGTTTACCCAGCCGTGGCGGGGGACAGCGAGGGCCGCGGGGGGAATCAGCCCGCCATAGGCCACGATCGCCGCGACGTCCGGTGCTGCGGCGGCAATGCGGGCGGTGACCCCGGCATCGACTTTGGCGGCGTGGATGATCTCAATGCCGAGCTCGGCGGCCCTGGCGGCCACGGGCGACGGCGTCAGGACGCGTTTGCGTCCCAGCGGTGCGTCCGGGCGGGTGAGGACAGCGACGACGTCGAACCCGGCGTCGACAAGGGCGTCGAGCGACGGCACGGCGACAGCGGGGGTCCCGGCGAAGAGAACCCTCACGGGGTGATTCCGAAGCTGGACCCGCCAAAGCTCGTCCCGACGCTTTTCGCGCGCTTGGTGGTTGTCTGTTCCGTGATGGCGTCGTAGTTGGCATTGCGGATGGCGCGCAGGGCGGCCTTACGGTCTTCGCCCTCGAGCCGGTCGGTGTAGAGAATGCCGTCCAGGTGGTCGGTCTCGTGCTGGAAGCAGCGCGCCAGCATGTCCTCGCCCTCCACGGTGACGGGGTTGCCGTGCAGGTCCACGCCGGTCACCCGGGTGTGGCGGTAACGGCGGACGGGGAAGCCCAGACCCGGGATGGACAGGCATCCCTCGACCTGGTCCGGCTGGAAGTCCTGGCTGTTTTCCAGCACCGGGTTGACGATGTGACCCTCGACGCCGCCGATCCGGTAGGTGAAGACGCGCAGGCTCACACCGACCTGGGGCGCGGCCAGGCCGGCGCCCTCGACGTCCTCCATGGTTTCGGTCATGTCGGCGACGAGCTTTGCCAGTTCAGGCCCGAATTCCGTCACGGGATCGGCGACTGTGCGCAGCACAGGATCTCCGATGATGCGGATATTCAAAATGGCCATGTGCAGTCTGTCCTCACGGTGGGCGGCTAGGGGTCCAGTCCAGTTTAGTTGCAGCTGCCCGTGCTTCTGTTGGTTGCTTCTGTTGGTTGCTTCTGGTCAGCGCTTCACGGGCGGCGCCAGCGGGAGCAGTGCTGCTCCGGCGCTTGCCGTGTCGGCGGACATCTCCCACACGCGGCGCAGCGCACAGAATTTCCACCAGTGATGCTTCAGGACCTCGGGGTTGGCCCGCTGCGGACGGACCTCGGTCTCGCCGACCGCCACGGCCAGGAGGATCGGGGACTCGCCGTGCTGCCAGGCCTCCCACTCCCCCGCGACGGGATCCACGAGGCTTTCCTCAGCCTTCATGCCCGCCACGAGCTGCATGACCACCTTGTCATCCAGCGGTTTGACGGTGCCGTCCCGGCTGGTGCCCTTGGTCTTGTAGTCGATAAGACAGGTCCGGCCGTTGATCCGTGCCACGAGGTCCAGGGTGCCGGCATAGCCGACCGTCTTGTTCCACACCGTAATTTCCGGGGCGATGGGTTCAACCTGGAAGAGCTCCCACCATTCGTCGAAGCGTGCCGCGAAGGCTTCCTCGCCGTTGGCGGCCAGCGCCTCCCGTGTTTCCTTCATCTGGTGCGGCCGGCCGAGCGCACGCAGCGCAACCTGCTCACAATAGTTATGGACCCGGTCGCCGCGCTTGGCGGCATCGTCCCGGTAGGACTCCGCCGCCTTGGCGGCCCGGCTGACCGCCTGCCGCAGTTTGGCCGGGCTCCCCAGGATGCCGGGGAGCTCGGGATCCTGGGCCAGGCTGTTGGCGCCCATGTACCCGAACCAGCCATCCAGGCCGTGTGGCTGCTGGCCGATCACCGTGGTGATGGAAGGGACAGAGAACTGTGCCGACGTGGAGCGGGCGTACATGCGGCCATAGTCCGTGGCGTGTGCGAGGAGTGGAGCGGTCATATGAAGACTCTTTCACGGGGGTCAGACAACGATGAAAAGCAAAATGGCCCGCCCCGCTGAGTCAGCGGAACAGACCATTTCGTTAGTGGGCGATACTGGGTTCGAACCAGTGACCTCTTCGGTGTGAACGAAGCGCGCTACCACTGCGCCAATCGCCCTAACGACATTGAATGCTAGCCCACCCGGGCGGATTTTAGAAATCGGCCCGGGGGAACCTGGCCGCGGCGGGAATTCGGGCCCAATACTCGCCCGCAACAGGCCCGTGCACGGTCAGTGTCCACCAGCCCTCTACCGGCCGTTCCAGTCTTCCACTCAGAAGGCCCGGCCAGTAGTCCCGGCGCCGCTTAGGGCGACGGCTGGACACCGACGCTAATTACAGCGCTGTAATTAGCAAAATCCCCTAGAACTCGGGGAAGTAGGGCCATGGAACGCGGGTCAATGGGTCTGAAGAGGTCACTGGTTCGATCCCAGTATCGCCCACCAGAGCAAGGTAACTTGCTTGATGCAGTACCACCGGCCCAGCCGGCATGGACTAAATGCGGACGTAGCTCAGCTGGTAGAGCACCACCTTGCCAAGGTGGATGTCGCGAGTTCGAATCTCGTCGTCCGCTCGCAGGACACTGTCACGGCAAAGGTTCTTCGGAATCCTGTCTACACGGTGGGTTGGCCGAGAGGCGAGGCAGCGGCCTGCAAAGCCGTATACACGGGTTCGAATCCCGTACCCACCTCGGTGAAAACCCTGGTTTCCGGTTTCGATCGGATGCAAGGGGCGATTGGCGCAGCGGTAGCGCGCTTCCCTGACACGGAAGAGGTCACTGGTTCGATCCCAGTATCGCCCACCAGAGCAAGGTAACTTGCTTGATGCAGTACCACCGGCCCAGCCGGCATGGACTAAATGCGGACGTAGCTCAGCTNGATCCCAGTATCGCCCACCAGAGCAAGGTAACTTGCTTGATGCAGTACCACCGGCCCAGCCGGCATGGACTAAATGCGGACGTAGCTCAGCTGGTAGAGCACCACCTTGCCAAGGTGGATGTCGCGAGTTCGAATCTCGTCGTCCGCTCTCTTCATTACAACTCCACTCCGGATCCTTCCGGTTGCGGGCGATTGGCGCAGCGGTAGCGCGCTTCCCTGACACGGAAGAGGTCACTGGTTCGATCCCAGTATCGCCCACCACAAGAGCAGCTCCCCGGGAGCTGCTCTTTTTTGTGTGCTCCGTTTGTGAACTGCGGGTTTGTGCACTGCGGGTTTGTGTACTGGGGATTGGTGCACTCAGGGCCCTTCTACCCTGTGCACCTGGCCTTCCATCTTTTATCCTCTGGGCGGACACCCTTGGCACCCCCGCCACCTCCCGCTAGGGTAGAAAACGCAAGGAGCGATCTGGCTCCGCGACCGAAGGGAGGTGCCCGTGGGTTTACTTGACGATCTAAAGGGCAAGGCTCAGCAAGTTATTGGTGGCAACGAAGAAGCCATCAAGGACGGCATCGAAAAGGCAGGCGACTTCGTCGACTCCAAGACCGGCGGAAAGCACGCCGGCACGATCGATGCCGTGCAGCGTGGCGCTTCCGACTTCGTGGACAAGGCGAACGACCGGCCGAATTCGGCCCCGGTCGCCGATCAGACTCCCGCAGCCGGTGAGCCCCCCGTAGCCGGGGAACCCCGCCAGCCAGGCCTCTGACCCAGATCCGTCAGTGAGGTGCCGGTCCCGCCGAGAGGCGGCGCCGGCACCTCCGGCATTTAACGGGGACTCCAAACAGGCAACGCGGGGTCAGTTACGGCCCATCCGGTGCATCCGGATGAGCCGTAACTGACCCCGCGTTGGATTTGGCGTTGTAATTGGTGGGAACCGGCGCTAGGAGGGTTCGTGGTTTTGGCCCTCGCGGGCCAGCGCGGTCAGCCTGGAGACGGCGCGGAAGTACTTCTTCATGTACCCGCCGGTCATCATTTCCTCGGTGAAGAGCTGGTCGAACGGCACACCGCTGGCAAGGATGGGCACGTCCTTGTCGTACAGCCGGTCAGCCAGCACCACGAAGCGCAGCGCAACGGCCTGCTCGGTAATCGTGTGCACGTTCTTCCAGACCACGCCCTCGATCCCCTCCAGCAGCTGGCGGTAACGGCTTGGGTGCACGCCGGCAAGGTGGTTGATTAAGGTGCTGAACTCATCGCGGGCCACGGTCTTGCCGTCGAACTCGGCATGCATGTGGTGGGTCAGGTCATCATTGCGCAGCGGCGACGGCGCGGCCGGCAGGCCACGGTGGCGGAAGTCCTCGCCGTCGATCCGCACGACGTCGAACTGGTCCGCCAGCACCTGGATTTCGCGGGCGAAGTCGACGGCGGCGAAGCGCCCGTCCCCGAGGGATCCCGGCAGCGTGTTCGATGTGGCGGCAAGCTTCACGCCGGCGTCGGCGAGTTCGCGCATGAGCCGGGACATGAGCACAGTGTCGCCCGGATCATCGAGCTCAAATTCATCGATGCAGACCAGCTTGTAGTGGCTTAGGGCCTCAACGGTCTTGCGGAAGGACAGCGCACCGACGAGGTTGGTGTATTCGACGAACGTGCCGAAGGCCTTGGGCCCGGGTGCGGCGTGCCACAGTGATGCCAGCAGGTGGGTCTTGCCCACACCGAATCCGCCGTCGAGGTAGATTCCGGCCCGGGAAGTGTCCTTCTTGCCGAAGAGCCGCTTGAACAGCCCGTCGCCGTCGCGTGCGCCCACGCCGGCCGCAAAATGCTGCAGGGCATGGACCGCATGGGCCTGGCTGGGCTGGGCGGGATCGGGCCGGTAGCTGGAAAACGACACCTCACCGAACCGCGGCGACGGATAGAACCCATTGAGGAGTTCATCCACGGAAACTGCCGGTGTGCGGGCAGCGAGCTGTTCGATCTGTACCAAGGTGGTCCGTTCTGCTGGTCTCTTGTCCCCAGCAAGAATACCGGCAAAGCCTGGCCGGCCCGCGTGCGCGACTGTGGACCCGCGGCCGGCGTGAGGAAGACCACATTTCCCCGTGTGAACCCGGTGGAGCATTCCCACCGGACCGTGACTAGTGTTGTAACAGGCCTGGCGCGGCGCACGCTTTCCGCGCCCGGCCTCCTGACCGTTCAAGTGAAAGGCCATCGCAATGACCTACCCCGTTGAGCAGAACGAGAAATTCGCCGCCTACGCCCACCCTGACCGCCTGGTGTCCACGGAATGGCTGGCCACGGCGATCGAGGACGGGGCCCTCGACGGCGGCAATCTCGTGGTGGTCGAATCCGACGAAGACGTCCTGCTGTACGAGACCGGGCACATCCCCGGCGCGGTGAAAATCGACTGGCACACGGACCTGAACGACGAGGTGACCCGCGACTACGTCGACGGCGAAGCCTTCGCCGCGCTGGTCGCGTCCAAGGGCATTTCCCGGGACAGCACGGTGGTCATTTACGGCGACAAGTCGAACTGGTGGGCCGCGTACGCCCTTTGGGTGTTCACGCTCTTCGGCCACGAGGACGTCCGGCTCCTGGACGGCGGCCGGGACAAGTGGATCGCGGAAGGCCGGGCGCTATCCACCGTCACGACCGTCGCCACCCCTGCCGACTACCCCGTCGTGGAGCGGGACGATGCTCCGATCCGCGCCTTCAAGGATGACGTCCTGGCGCACTTCGGCAAGCCGCTGATCGACGTCCGCTCGACCGAGGAGTACACCGGCCAGCGCACCCACATGCCCGCCTACCCGGAAGAGGGCGCGCTGCGCGGCGGCCATATCCCCACGGCGGCCTCAATCCCCTGGGCCCGCGCGGCGGCCGGCGACGGCACGTACCGGAACCGCGGCGAGCTCGAGGCCCTCTACCTCGGCGAGGCCGGGTTGAACGAAGGCGACGACGTCGTGGCGTACTGCCGGATCGGCGAGCGGTCCAGCCACACCTGGTTTGCGCTGAAGTACCTGCTGGGCTTTGAGACGGTGCGGAACTACGACGGCTCCTGGACCGAATGGGGCAACGCCGTGCGCGTCCCGATCGTCAAGGGTGCCGAACGCGGCGCGGTTCCGGCCGGCCGTTAGCCGCGGTGACCGTGGAGCGGGACCTGTCCCGACAGGGACACAATCGGCGCGCCTGCGTAAGCTGGGAGTGATGAATACTTCAGCCCTCCCCGCCGCACTGGCGGACATTGTCGACGATTTCCAGGCCCTGACCGAAGCAGAGCGGCTGCAGCTGCTCCTTGAGTTCTCACAGGGGCTTCCGGAACTTCCGGAGCGGCTCCGGGACCACCCGGAGCTGCTCGAGCAGGTAGTGGAGTGCCAGACGCCGCTGTTCCTCACCGTCGAGACGGAACAGGCCGACGGCGATTCGCCTGAGCGCGTCCGGCTCTACTTCAAGGCACCCAAGGAGGCCCCGACCACCCGCGGGTTTGCCGGAGTCCTCCACGAAGGACTCGACGGGCTCAGCGCCGCGGAAATCCTGGCCGTCCCGGACGACATGCCCGAACTGTTGGGCCTCACCCGGGCCATCACTCCCCTGCGCATGCGCGGAATGACCGCCATGCTGGGCCGGATCAAGCGCAAGGTCGTCGCGTCCGGAGACCGCCAGCCGTCGGCGCAGTCCTGACCCTCAGCGCCCGGACAGCCAGAGAACATGGCCCGCAAGCACGCCTCGCAGGGAACTCCGGCCACCGCGGCACTCGCGGCCGCCGGGGTTCCCTTTGTGGCCCACCCCTACGCCCATGACCCCGCGGCGGCCAGTTATGGCCTGGAAGCGGCGGAAGTGCTCGGCGTCGACCCTGAAAGGGTCTTCAAGACCCTGATGGTCGACGTCGACGGCCGACTCGCCGTCGGCGTCGTGCCGGTCAGCGGCAGCCTGGACCTCAAGGCGATGGCCGCGGCTTTAGGCGGCAAGAAAGCAGAGATGGCCGATCCGGCCGCGGCGCAGCGGCGCACCGGATACGTTCTCGGCGGCATCTCACCGCTCGGCCAGCGCCAGTCCTCCCCCACGGTGGTGGATGAGAGCGCACTGGCGCTGGAGACCATCCTCGTTTCGGGCGGACGGCGCGGCCTGGACATCGAGCTGGATCCGGCCGAGCTCATTCGGCTCACGGCTGCCCGCACCGCCAGGATCGGGACCCGGCGCGACTGACCCGGCCCCAGATGTCCAGTCGGCAGAGCACGGCAATGGTCGCGCACAACACTGCCGTGATCTGTCAGCGAACTGTCAGGGAGCTGTTAACTCGATGCGGCATTGCCGGCCGGAGGCTCCTGGTCGCCGGGGTTGGCGCGGGGCGCCAGCTGCTGCCGGAGCCAGGCCGAGACCTGCCGCTCCCAGCGCTCCGGATCCACGTTCCATTCCTTGGTATGCAGGGCCTTGTCGAAGGGCTCGAAGGTGACCATCTCGGGGTTTTTCTCGGCCAGCGCCGCGGAGGGCCCGTAAGGTACGTACTCGTCGTCCACGCTGTGCACAATGAGGGTCGGCGTCCTCAGCTCCACGGCCCGCGAGACCCAGTCCATCGCTTTGAGGTCGACGGGCGCGGCGAGCCCGGTCAGCCGCCGGCCCAGGCGGTGGCTGAGCATGAGTTGTCCGTAGCGGCCCACGGACGACGGAATCCGGTTCAGCTCCGCGTGGTGGGCCAGCACGTTGACCCAGTTGATCACCGGCGCGTCCAGGACCATGGCCCGGATCAGGTGGCGGTGCCGGGAAAGGTCAGCGGTCTGGAGGCAGATCGCGCCGCCCATCGACCAGCCGAACAAAACCACCTCGCGGGCGCCCTGCTGCACGGCGTAGCCGATGGCGGCCTCGACGTCGCGCCATTCGGTGGTGCCCAGGCCGTACCGCCCGTCGCTGGCTGACGGGGCCAGGCCGTCGTTGCGGTAGGAGATCAGCAGGCTGGACATGCCCAGTTCCCTGGCGGTCCGGACGGCCCGCAGCCCTTCCTGCCGGGTGGCCCCGCGCCCGTGCACCATGATCGCCCACACGTCGGGGGCCACATCCTCCGCCACGGCCGGCGCGGCGCGGACAAGCCAGGCCGGCGCGGTCCCGGCGTCGACGTCGATCAGCACGTCCTCCACCGGAAACCCCAGGGCGGCCGGATCCGGATAGGCCGCACCGCTCCACCAGCCGCGCCGGGCCGTGGCCATGTCCCCGCTATAGACGTGCTCGACCTCGCGCAGCACGGTGCGTTCGGCCGGAGAGTAGGACAGGATCCGGCCGATCCGCGCGTGACCGCGGCCGCCGTCGAAGAAGAATCCGTACACCCCGTCCACCGTGGCGTCGGGGGTGGCGGCGAAAATGACCCGCAGGGCCCGTCCCTCGCGGATGACGGCCAGCACTTCCTGGTCCTCTGCCCGGAACCGGGCCGGGGTGATGACGCGGCGGGCGAAGTAGAGGGCGAGGGCGGAGGAGCCGGCGGCGAGCACGCCCGCAGCGGCGCTGCCGCCGATGATGCCCCCCACCGCCCACTTGGCACTCCCGGACGTCACGCCGCCGGGGGGTGGTGCGACGGGGAGTGCTGTTCTGCGGGCAGCGGCCTGGCGGGCAGCGGCCTGGCGGAGGTCCGGGCGGAGGCGCAGGGAGGATGCCATGGCACCATTCTTACTGAAGCGCAGCCCAACCACGGCATCGGCGGGGTTTCAGGCGCACGGTCGGGCCGGTACAGACACGCCAGGGTCCCCCCGGGACACAACGATGCAGGTCAACACGAGCGCGACTAGGCTGGGGTCATGAGTGATCCAATCGTCATTTTGACAGAAGAGCCCCTCGGTGCGGATGACCGCGTCAATATTGAAACCCTGATTGCCGGCGGTGATGCGCCCCTGCTGATCCTGGTGCCGGCCAACACCGAGCGGCACCTGGTGGTGGATTTCCTGGAAAACCTTTCCATGCTTGAAATCGCCAAGGCCTTCCGTGAACTGACAGCACACTCGGATCCCGCCGGGGAGCGGGCCGAAGCAGCCGACACCCTGGCCGCCTCACTGGCCGCGCTGGCCGGTCTGGGCGGCGGCGTCTCGGGCGAAGTCGTCGAGGGCAAGGCCGTTGACGGCCTGGTTGCCAAGGTCAAGGAACTCAGCGCCGGACAGGCGGTGGTCATCACCCGCCCGCACGCCGTGGCCGACACGTTCCACACCGACTGGGCCACCAAAGCACAGGACAAGCTGGGGCTGCCCGTCCTGCATCTGTACGCCGGTTCGGGATTTATCGGGGACTCCTGAGCGTTATTGAGGCTATGAGTATCTTTAACAGGCCTAAACCCATGCCCTCGGCAGTGCCCGCCACCGAGCCCGCGACCGAACCCGCAGCCGACCCCGCCGCCACGGCCTTTGACCAGACTCCGGCCGGAACGCCCGTCGAAAAGACGGACGCCCAGTGGCGCGAGGAACTGACGCCCGAGGAGTACCGCGTGCTCCGCCAGGCAGGCACCGAGCGGCCGTACACCGGCGAATACTGGGACACCCACACCCGGGGTGTCTACAAGTGCCGGGCCTGCGGCACCGAACTCTTCACCAGCAACGAAAAGTTCGACTCGCACTGCGGCTGGCCGTCCTTCTGGGCGCCGCTCGCCGAGGGCACCGTCCGCTACATCCATGACCGCACCATGGGCATGGACCGGGTGGAAGTCCGCTGCAGCACATGTGATTCCCACCTGGGGCACGTGTTCGACGGCGAGGGCTACGGCACCCCCACGGACCAGCGCTTTTGCATCAACTCGGTTTCCCTGAAGCTGGTTCCCGCGGACGACGCCGGGCAGTAGCCCGCAGCCCTGCCTCTCCTTCCGCTGGAACGGCCTTTCAGAATCACTTGCCACAGACTTTCTTATGCTCGAGGCAATTTTGCATTAGAGTCTCTGCTTGCTTGCTACGCTCGATTCAGATCCAGCGACACGCTCCACAGCAAACAGAAAGGCGACCGTCGACGATGACCACGACCGCTCTTACCGCCCCCGCCCCGATCACCGCCGGCAACCAGGAATGGCTGCGGCTCAAGGCTGCCGCCACCGCCCTGCGCGCTCTCCAGGTCCAGGACGGATCCGTGCCGGATGCCGAAGCCCACGAAGCCGCGGCCGGCCACGTCGCAACCATCACGACGGCGGTCGCGGCCCTGGCCCCGTCCTTCCCGCACGACGCGAACTACCTGGAACTGCTGGTCACCGACTTTGGCCGCTGGGCCGATGGCGGCTTTGGGGTCCCGGACTTCCTGGACTCCCTGCAGGCGTTCCAGCCGGAGCAGCACCGGGTCAACGGACTCCAGCACCTGGTCGTGTTCCCGATGTACACCCAGAACGGCAGCAGCAGCCGCCTCGTCGAGGCCGTGCTGATCGAGGTCATCTGGCCGGAATTCATCGGCGGCCTGGAAACCGGCGAATACTCCAACAAGCTCTTCGTCCCGATCCGGTTCCTCGACTTCACCGCAGGCTACGACACCAACTCCGCAGTCCTGTTCCCCGAGACCGTCGCCGTCCGCGAGACCCCGACGTTTACGTGGGGCGCAATCTTCGCCGACCGCGAGGCCGCACGCTTCCGCCGCGTCCTGCGCGCCGCCGCCGAGATCACCTCCCTGCAGCTGCCCGAGGACGCCGCCGGGCTCCTGGAGGACCAGCAGCTGACGCAGGAAACCTTTGTCATGTGGGACCTGATCCACGACCGCACCCACATGCGCGGCGACCTGCCCTTCGACCCGTTCATGATCAAGCAGCGCATGCCGTTCTTCCTCTATTCACTGGAGGAGCTGCGCTGCGACCTCACCGCCTTCCGCGAATCCGTGAAGATCGAGAAGGACGAGGACGCTGACCCGGAGGCCCGCCGGCACGCCAAGCTGGTCCAGTACGCCGTGATCTTCGACCGCATCTTCCGCTTCGCCATTACCGGCACTCGCGTGCGGAACTACGACGGCCTTGGCGGCCAGCTGCTCTTCGCCTGGATGCACCAGCACCACGTCCTGCACTGGACCGACAGCAAACTCAGCATCGACTGGGACGAGGCTGCCGACGTCGTGGTTGAACTCGGCGCGAAGATCGAGGAACTTTACTGGCGCTCGATCGACCGCCCCAAGATGGCCCACTGGCTCGCCGCCTACGAGCTCATCTCCGGCACGGTCACGCCCAACCCGGCCTCGGTCTGGGCCAAGGGTCCGGACGCCCTCCCCCTGGACGGTCCGCCCCGCGGCCTCACGGACCAGGTCCTCGACGACGAGTTCCCGCTCTCCATGTTCTACGAGGCGCTGGAGAAGAAGATGCGGCCCGTCATCGAATCCACTGCCGGCATCACCGGGTCCTCAGACACGGGATCAAAGTCCGGCGACACCCAGGCCCTGAACGCCGGATGAGCGCCGGACGCACTTTGAACGTGCTGGTCACGGGGGGCAGCGGGCCGTCGGGAATCGCGACGGCCCGCGCCCTGCGCGGCGCCGGCCACAGGGTCTTCACGGTCGGATCGGATGCCGCGCGCATCGAGGCAGCCGCCGCCGAGGCCGGCGACGGCGTCACGCCGCTCGCCTGCGACCTCGCCAGCCTGGCCGACGTCCGCGCCCTGCGGGAAAGCATTGCAGGCATGGCCGGACGCGTCGACGGCGTTATCCACCTGGTGGGCGGCTGGCGCGGCGCGAAAGGCATCACGGACCAGAGCGACGACGACTGGGACTTCCTGGAACGCAACGCCGTCACGACCCTGCGGAACGTCACACGCGTCTTCTTCGACGACCTCGCTGCCTCGGAGGCCGGACGCTTCGCCATGGTGTCCTCCACGGCGGTAAGCGCCCCGACGGCGGCGGGTGCGAGCTACGCCGCGGCCAAGGCGGCCGCCGAGGCCTGGACGCTGGCGGTCGCTGACGGCTTCCGCCGGGCCCACGCCGCGGGCAATGCCACCGGCACTCCCGGGCAGGACAGCTCGCAACAGGACAAGGCCGGGCAGGACAGCGCCGCGTTGCGCAGCGCCGCCGTCATTTTCGTGGTGAAAGCCCTCGTTGACGCGCAAATGCGGGCCAAGGCCCCGGACCGCAAATTCCCGGGCTTCACGGACGTGGCTGACCTGGCGGCTGCCGCAGCGGGACTCTTCAACGCTCCTGCCGGCGACCTGAACGGCCAGCGGCTGCTGCTCAGCCGCTGAAACATCCCTGATTCCGCGGCACGGATCCACAGCCCCAGCGTCTGTGGCACAGGGTCTGGGGCCCCGATCCAGGGCCCCGGGCTTAGCCCGGGCGGCCCGACCTCTTAGACTGAAAGCGTGAGCAAAACGATGACCAGCACAGTTGAAACTGTCCCTGCCGGCACTGCGGTGCGGCTCCACGATCCCTCCGTCCGCGGCTTCGCCTCGGACAACTATTCCGGCGTGCACCCGGAAGTTCTCGCGGCTCTGGCCGCCGCCAACGAAGGCCACCAGGTCTCCTACGGTGAGGACGATTACACGGCGCGCCTGCAGCAGCTGATGGAAGAGCACTTCGGCGAAGGCATCGAGTGCTTCCCGGTGTTCAACGGCACCGGAGCCAACGTCCTGTCCCTGCAGTCGCTCCTCCCGCGCTGGGGTGCGGTCATTTGCGCTTCCACCGCCCACATCAACATGGACGAAAACGGTGCACCGGAGCGGATCGGCGGCATCAAGCTGCTGCAGGTCCCCACCACCGACGGCAAGCTCACCCCCGCACTGATCGACCAGGAAGCCTGGGGCTGGGGCGACGAGCACCGCGCCCAGCCGCTGGCCGTGTCCATCACCCAGACCACCGAGCTCGGCACCTGCTACACCCCGGACGAGGTCCGGGCCATCGCTGAGCATGTCCACGCAAAGGGCATGAAGCTGCACATGGACGGTGCCCGGCTGGCTAACGCCGCCGCCCACCTGGGGGTCCCGCTGCGGGCCTTTACCCGTGACGCCGGCGTGGACATCCTCTCCTTCGGCGGCACGAAGAACGGTCTGCTGTTCGGCGAGGTTGTGGTCGCCCTGAACCCGGAGGCCGCACACGGCCTGGTCTACCTGCGCAAGATGAACATGCAGCTGGCCTCCAAGATGCGGTTCATGTCCGCCCAGTTCATTGCCCTCCTCGAGGGTGAGCTGTGGTTGCGCTCGGCCTCTCACGCCAACGCCATGGCCGCCCGGCTGCGCGCCGGCGTCGAGGCGATCCCCGGCGTCGAACTGACCCAGAAGACCGAGTCCAACGGCGTCTTCGCCGTCCTGCCTGCCGGTGTCGCGGACCGGCTGCGCAAGTCCTTCCGCTTCTACGACTGGAACGAGGCGGCCCGCGAGGTCCGCTGGATGTGCTCCTTCGACACCACCGAGGATGACGTTGATTCCTTCATTGCGGCCATCAAGCGCGAGCTCGCCGCTGCCTGAACCGTGCACCGCTTCCCCTGCCCGGCGGCGAGCCTGCCGGGCAGGGCTCCGGCCGTTACATAACCTTCCAAGGTGAGCTCCCTCGATCAGGTTCCGGCAGATTTCCTCTTCGCCTTGGGGACCCTTCGGCAGGCACGGTGCCGCAGCGAGCTGCACCTGGACGAAATTCCGGCCCCGTCCCGGCTGGCGCCGTTCGCGGTGGCCTTGGGCGCGGAAGTGATCGGCCCGGGCGATTCCCCCGCCGGCGGACCGGTCCATGGCCCGGCAGCCGCTGCCCTGGCACGGGCGTCCGGCAGCGACGACATCGAGCTGGCCACTGGCCGCTTCATTCTGCTCCACGATCCCGACGGCTCTGCCGTGTGGGACGGGGAATTCCGGATCGTCACCTACATCCGCGCCCAGCTGGAACCCGAGATGGGCAACGACGAACTCCTGGGGTCCGTGGCGTGGACCTGGCTGGTCGAAGCGCTGGAGAACCATCAGGCCCCGTACCGCTCCGCCGGCGGCACCGCCACCCGGGTGCTCTCGGAGAGCTTTGGAACGTTGTCGGACCGGCCGAATTCAATCGACATTGAGCTCCGGGCCTCCTGGACCCCGGCCACCCCGGACATCACCTCGCACCTGGAGGCGTGGTCGGACATGGTCTGCACCTTCGCCGGACTGCCGCCCCTGCCCGAGGGCGTCACGGCCCTTCCCCGCCGCCCCCGCGGACACGCATGAGGCGCCTGTTCGGCCGCGGTCACGGCTCTATACGCCATGTTGTCGGTAAACTGTAGAGACCATGACCCCTCAGAATCCGGAAATCAGCACGGCCGGCGCCAGTCGCACCACGGCCGAGGCTGCTGACACCACAGCCCACATCACCGTGGAAGGCTTCGACAGCCTGGTCCCTGAAGTGATCGACCTCGACATTCCCCGCGACGGCGTGCCGCTGGTCATTGAAACCCAGTCCGGACTCGAACGCTGCGCCGCGGCTCTCGCCGCCGGCCACGGCCCTGCGGGCGTGGACGCGGAGCGCGCCTCGGGATTCCGCTACGGCCAGCGCGCCTTCCTGGTCCAGATCCGGCGCGAAGGCTCCGGAACCTGGCTGATCGATCCCGAACCTTTCGGTGACCTCAGCATCATCAATGACGCTTTGCGGGGCGTCGAATGGATCCTGCACGCCGCCAGCCAGGACCTGCCCTGCCTGTCCGAACTCGGCATGTGGCCGGACAAACTCTTCGACACCGAGCTCGCCGCCCGCCTGGCCGGACTGCCCCGGGTGGGCCTCGCCGCCGTCATCGAACAGCTCCTGGGCTTCGGCCTGGCCAAGGAACACTCCGCCGCCGACTGGTCCACCCGGCCCCTGCCGGAACCGTGGCTGCGCTACGCCGCGCTCGACGTCGAAGTCCTGACCGAGCTGCGCGAGGAACTGATTGAGCTGCTCGTGGCGGACGAGAAACTGGAATACGCCGAGCAGGAATTCGCCGCCATCCTCGAAGCCGGACAGGCCCCGCCGCGCGTTGATCCCTGGCGCAAGACCTCCGGACTGCACCAGATCCGGGACCGCCGCCAACTGGCCGCAGTCCGGGAGCTGTGGCTGGAACGCGATTCCCTGGCCCAGAAACGTGACGTCGCCCCCGGCCGGCTGATCCCCGACTCCGCGCTCGTCGCCGCGGCCAAGGCGATGCCCTCCACGGTTCCCCAGCTCCTGGGCACCAAGGGCTTCCACGGCCGCGCCGCGCAGCGGGAAGCCCCCCGCTGGCTGCGCTGCATCGGCTTGGCCCGGGCCCTGGAGGACCTGCCGCCGCTGCACCTGCCGACCAACGCTCCCCCGCCCCCGCGCGTCTGGGCGGACCGGGACCCGGAGGCGGCCGCCAGGCTGGCCACGGCCCGTCCGAAACTCCAGGCCAGGGCCGAGGAACTGAACCTGCCGGTGGAGAACCTGCTGACCCCGGACTATCTTCGGCGGGTCGCCTGGCGTCCACCGGCAGAATGCAGCGAGGAAGGCGTGGCCGAGGAACTGGCGAACCTCGGGGCGCGCCAGTGGCAGATCGAAATCACGGCTCCGCTCATTGCCGAGGCCTTCCTGCACCCCGAGCCGCTGCCCGCGAAGGAACCCAAAGCCGCCGCGGAGGCGCCGTCGGGTTCCACGGTCTAGCAGCTCCTTCCCGGGACGCTCATCTCCTCCTTGCCAGCTATGTTACTGGCGAGTAACATAATGCATGATGTCGTTCGGAACCTTCCTGCCTGTGGCAACCCCTGCCACCGGCACGGTTCCGGCACCATGTCTCAATGAGGAGTACGCCGTGAGCCAAGCCCGCACCAGCGGAAAACCCAGCAGCGCAAACCCGAGCATCGGAAGAAACAGGACCGTGCGCGACGTCGTCTTTGTCGACGGCGTCCGCACCCCGTTCGGCCGCGCCGGCGACAAGGGCATCTACGCCGGCACCCGCGCCGACGACCTCGTGGTCAAGTGCATCCGCGAACTGATGCGCCGCAACCCCTCGCTTCCGGCGGATCGGATCGACGAGGTCGCGATCGCCGCCACCACCCAGACGGGCGACCAGGGCCTGACCATCGGCCGCACCGCCGCCCTGCTGGCCGGGCTCCCCCGCACCGTGCCCGGCTTCGCGATCGACCGCATGTGCGCCGGCGCCATGACCGCCGTCACCACGACGGCGAGCGGCATCGGCTTCGGCGCGTACGACGTCGTAATCGCCGGCGGCGTGGAACACATGGGCAACCACCCGATGGGCGCCGGCGCCGACCCCAACCCGCGCTTCATGTCCGAACGGATCGTGGACCCCGCCGCGCTGAACATGGGCAACACGGCCGAGAACCTGCACGACCGTTTCCCGGCCGTCACCAAGGACCGCACCGACGCCTACGCCGTCGCGTCGCAGGACAAACTCGCCGCAGCCTACGCCAACGGCCAGATCCAGCCCGATCTCGTACCCGTCGCCACGATGAAGCCGGGCCAGGGCTGGACCGTCAACACCGTGGACGAACCCCCGCGCCCCGGGACCTCGCTCGGAGACCTGGCCACGCTTAAGACGCCGTTCCGCGCCCACGGCCGGGTCACGGCGGGCAACGCCGCGGGCCTGAACGACGGCGCCACCGCAGCCCTGCTGGCCTCCGCCGAGGCCGCCGAGGAACTCGGGCTGCCGGTCAGGATGCGCCTGGTGAGCTATGCCTTCGCCGGGGTGGAACCCGAGGTCATGGGCATCGGCCCGGTCCCGGCCACCGAGAAGGCGCTCAAGAACGCCGGACTCGGCATCGGGGACATCGGGCTCTTCGAAATCAATGAGGCCTTCGCCGTCCAGGTCCTGAGCTTCCTGGACCATTTCGGGATCGCCGACGACGACCCGCGCGTGAACCGCTATGGCGGCGCGATCGCCGTCGGGCACCCGCTGGCGTCCTCGGGGGTCAGGCTGATGAACCAGCTGGCCCGGCAGTTCGAGGAGGACCCCTCGGTCCGCTTTGGCATGACCACGATGTGCATCGGCCTGGGCATGGGCGCCACCGTAATCTGGGAGAACCCGCATCACGCGGAATACGGCACCGAAGCACCGGGCATAGAAATGCACAACACCGAAGCACAGCACGCAGCGACCACGACCACCGAGACTGGAGCCACAGCATGAGCGCCGCTGATTTCCGCAAGCTTGCAGACCTCTTCCCGAACGAGACGGTCACCCACTCTTATGTCCAGGACATCGAACTGCCGCCCGTCGACGGCGAGGGGACGACTGACGCCAAAAGCCCCGGCATCTTCGCGCTGGTCACCCTCGACAACGGCCTGGACCACTCCAAGCCCACCACCCTCGGACCCAACACGCTGATCGAACTCGGCACGGTCCTGGAAGGGCTGAAGGAACGCGCGGCCCGGGGCGAGATTGCCGGCGTCGGCGTCACCGGCAAGCCACACTTCCTCGTGGCCGGCGCCGACCTGTCCACGGTCAAGTCCGTCAGCGGACGCGAACAGGGCCTGTGGATGGCCCAGCTCGGCCACGACGTCTACGCCACCCTGGCGAACCTCGGCGTGCCGAGCTTCGCGTTCATCAACGGCCTGGCCCTGGGCGGCGGCCTGGAGATCGCGCTGCAGTCCACCTACCGCACGGTCTCCACCGGCGCCGGCGCTCTGGCCCTTCCCGAGGCGTTTATCGGACTCATCCCTGGCTGGGGCGGGGTCCACATCCTGCCGCGGCTGATCGGGCCGGAGAACGCCCTCAAGGTCATGATCGAAAACCCGCTGAGCAACAACCGCACGCTTACCGGGCCGCAGGCCTACCAGCTGGGCATGGCGGACGCGATGTTCGAGCCGGCCGACTTTGTGGAACAGTCCCTGGCGTGGGCCGCGAAAGTCATTGCCGGTGCCGTGGCGCCGGAGCGGGCGAACGCCGTGGACCCGTCCGCTCCGGAGGTCGCCGCCCGCTGGGCGGCCGCGGTCGCCAAGGGCCGGGCCTTCGTGGAGGCCAAGACCTCCAACGCTTCCCCGGCGCCCGCCAAGGTCCTGGACGTCATGGAGGCCAACCGCACCCTGACCCAGGCGCAGTCCGCTCAGCTCGAATGCGAGACGCTCGCCGACCTTATGCAGACCGACGAGTTCCGCTCCACTGTGTACGCCTTCCTGGACCTCGTGCAGCGCCGCTCCAAGCGTCCCGCCGGCGCCCCGGACCGCAAGCTCGCGCGCCCGGTGACGAAGATCGGCGTCGTCGGTGCAGGCCTGATGGCCAGCCAGCTCGCCCTGCTCTTCGCGCGCCAGCTCAAGGTGCCCGTGGTGCTCACGGACATCGACCAGGCCCGCGTGGACAAGGGCGTGGGGTACGTCCACGCCGAGGTGGACAAGCTGCTGGCGAAGAGCCGGATCAGCGCCGACGCCGCGAACCGCACCCGTGCGCTCGTCACGGGATCAGTTTCGAAGGAGGCCTTCGCCGACGCCGACTTCGTCATTGAGGCCGTCTTCGAGGAACTCAACGTCAAGAAGCAGGTCTTCAAGGAAGTCGAGGCGATCGTCTCGGAAGAGTGCATCCTCGCGACCAACACGTCCTCGCTGTCCGTCACCGCGATGGCGGAGGACCTTGAGCACCCCGAGCGCCTGGTCGGCTTCCACTTCTTCAACCCGGTGGCTGTGATGCCGCTGCTGGAGATCGTGCGGGCACCGAAGACCGACGACGCCGTGCTGGCCACCGCGTTCGAGCTCGCCAAGGGGCTCAAGAAGTCGGCGGTGCTGGTCAGGGATGCCGCCGCGTTTGTGGTCAACCGCGTCCTGCTGCGCCTCATGGGTGAAGTCACCGCGGCCTTCGACGAGGGCACGCCCGCCGACGTGGCCGACAACGCGCTGCGGCCGATGGGCCTGCCCATGACGGCGTTTGCGCTCGGCGCCATGGTGGGCCTGCCCGTGGCGCAGCATGTCCAAGAATCGCTGCACACGGCGTTCGGGGACCGCTTCAGGGTCTCGGCGAACCTGCAGGCGCTGATCGACAACGGTGTGACGTCCATTTGGGCCGTGCAGAACGGGGCGCCGGTGCCGGGCCCGGACGGCAAGCCGTTCATTCCGGCCGAAACCCTGGCACTGATGTCATTTGGCAGCACCCCGTCCACCGGCGAGGAGGTGCTGCGCCGGACGCAGGACGCACTGGCGGAGGAAATTGGACTGATGCTCGAGGAAGGCGTTGTGGCCGGTCCCGAGGACATTGACCTCTGCATGATCCTCGGCGCGGGCTGGCCGATGTTCCTGGGCGGGATCACCCCGTATCTGGACCGGGTGGGCGCCTCGGAACGGGTCAACGGCAAGAAGTTCCTGGCCCCGGGCGTGGCGTCAGAACCGGCCTAAAGCCAGGCTTTACCGCTCCCGCTTTTGTTGGCGCCGCCGCCCGGACTTTGGTCCGGGCGGCGGCGCTGCTTTCGGGAGAGTGTCCGCGCATCCCGGCGGCGCCATGACGTGGGCAGCCTCGATGGCTGCGGTGTTGAGGTGGAAGGCTGGAACGCGAAAGACCGCGTCCGCGGAAGAGATCCTGCCTTCCAAGATCTCTTCCGCGGAAACTCCAAGCAATATACATTGCGAGTCAACCATTGCGCGTTGGATTCCGTGCCTATCCCGGGGCCCCAGTCAGATTTCCCGCAGGCTCCCGCCGCTGAGTTCCAGGACGCGGTGCGCGTTCCTCCGTGCGTAGTCCAGGTCGTGGGTGACCATGACGACGGCGGCGCCCCGCGCGGCGGCGCGGTCGACGGCGCCCTGCAGCGCCTCGAGGCCGTGCCGGTCCAGCCCGACGGTCGGTTCGTCCAGTGCCAACACCGCCGGTTCGCGGGCCAGGACCGTGGCCAGGGCGAGCAGCCGCTGCCGGGAGGAGGACAGCTCGGCCGGGTGTGCCGCCTCGGTACCGGACAGGCCCACCGCGGCCAGCGCGGCCCGGGCCTTGCCCTCGGCGCCGGCCTTTCCGGACAGTTGCCGGAGGCCGAACGCGGCTTCCCGCAGGACGGTCCGTTCGAAGAGCTGGTCCCGGGGGTGCTGGAACAACAGGCCCACGGAGGCCGCGACCTTTCCCACCGGCACGCCGGCAATGCTGCGCCCGCAGACCAGCACGTCCCCGGCCGAGGGCCGGAGCAGTCCATTGAAGTGGCGCAGCAGTGTCGACTTGCCGGCGCCGTTGGGCCCGGTCACGGCGATGGTCTCGCCAGGGCGCACGGCGAAATCCACGTCCCGGAGGACCCGGTCCTGCGCGCCGGTGCCGTGCCGCCGCGGGTCCCCAGCGTAGCCGAACCCAACCCCGCGCAGTTCCAGCGATGCCGGGCCGGGACCGGGCGCCGCGGCAGGCACCGGCCCGGGACGGCGGGCACCGGCGGCGCCTCCTGACCCGCCGGACCCCAGGACGCCGGACCCCAGGACGCTGGGCACAATACCGCCGGGCCCGCCTATGCCAATCACTCCGGCGCGCTCCAGTTCGGCAGAGCCGGCCAGCTGCGCCGGCGTCCCGGCAGCGGTGACCGTCCCGGCAACGGTGACCGTCCTGCCGTCGGGCGCCGTCTGAGCGTCGAGAACCGTCCAGTGTGTGGCTTCCCCGGCGAGCCGGTCCGCCGCCTGGCTCAGGAGGACGACGCCGGTCCCGGCGCCGCAGAGGCTGCGGACCAGTGCCTCGACTTGCGCGGCTCCGGCGGCGTCCAGCGATGCCAACGGCTCGTCCAAGATGAGCACGTCCGGTTCCGCGATGACGGCACAGCCTACGGAGAGCCGGCGCAGCTCCCCGCCGGAGAGCGTGGCCGGGTCCCGGTCCAGCAGGTGAGAGAGTCCGGTGCGGGCAGCCGTGCGCTCCACCGCGCGGAGCATGTCCTCCCGGGCCGTCGCGCGGTTTTCCAAGCCGAAGGCCAGCTCCTCCGCGACTGTGGCGCGCACCGAGGAGAGCATCGCCGCGGCGTCCTGCGGAACGAAGGCCACGCGGCGGGACCACTCGGCGGGGTTGATCCGGGGGTCCTCGGGCACGCCGCGGAATTCCAGCACCGTGCCGCCGAGCTCCAGGCTGCCGCGGAATTGTCCGGCGTGACCGGCCCGGAGCCAGCCGGCCAAAAGTTTGCCCAGCGTGGATTTTCCGCTCCCGGACCCGCCCAGGACGGCGGTCAGGGAACCCGGCGTGACCGAGAGTGCGGCATCCCTCAGCACCGGGGCGTCATCGCCGTGGAACGTGAACGCCTCGATCCGGATCTGAAGCGCCGTGCGGGTGGCGGCCGTCATGACGCCGCCCCGGCAGGCCAGGAGGCCACAATCCGCCCGGCGACGGCGGCCGCCGCGAACACCAGTGCGGCTGCCCGGAAGAGCCGCTGGGCGGGAGGGTCGGCGACTTCGCGGTAGCTGGTCCGGGACCCCGGGCTGCCGAAGCCGCGGGCGTCGAGCGCCTGGGCGCGGCTTCCGGCGTCGTCAATCAGGGCCAGGACCAGCGGCACCATCTGCAGACGGAGGGTGCCGAGGCGGGACAGCAGGCCGCGTCCGACCACCATCCCGCGGGTTTCCTGGGCCTGCCGGATCCGGTCCAGGCGGCCCGCGACGGCGGGCAGGAGGGTGAGCGTGGAGGCCAGGACGAAGCCGAACTGCGGCGGGATCCTGCGCCCGGCGAGGGCGGAGACGAGGTCGGGGACGCTCACGGTGAAGGAAAAGAGCAGGAATACCAGCACGCAGGCCGTGGTCCGGGTTCCCAGCTCCAGCGCGAAGCCCAGACCCTCGGCCGTGACCCTCGCCGGGCCCCACTGGGCCAGCACGGTCTGGCCCTCAGGGAAGAAGAGACCGTGCAGCACCAGCAGGGACAGGCACAGGGGCGTCAGGATCACGGCTCCTGCGGTCAGGACGCGCCCCGCAATGCCATGGCGCGCGGCAAGGATCACCGCGGCGAGGGCCACGGCGACAGACAACGGCCAATACGCGGCCGCCGTCGTGACGACGGCGGCGCATACGGCGAGGGTCAGCGTGGTGAAGGGGTGCAGTCGCGGTGTCATGGTCGCTGTGTCAGTGTCCCAAGGTCAGGGTGTCCCAGCCGCCGCGGGGCTCAGGCCTCCGGTGCTGCCGGGGCCTTGCCGGCGAGCACCCGGTAGCGCCGCACGAAGGGGAACTGGAAGGTGGTGCGGCGGGGCAGGGCGTAGGCGAGCAGCGCCGCGATGGTGAAGACGATCGCCTTGTCCATGGGGTCGGAAATCAGCGCCTGCTTGGTGATGGCGGCCAGGAGAGTGTCGCCCATGGCGCGGAAGGCGCTGACGATCGCCCCGGTACCCAGCCCTGACGTGCCGCCAAAGACGAACGCGGCAATCGGGGCGGAGACGACGCCGGCCAGGATGCCGGTGACGAAGCCGGCGACGGGGGCGAGGTAGAAGCGGCGGAACAGGCCGCCGCGGGCGGCCATGCCGGCGAGGAAACCGATGAGGGCGGCACCGGCGGCGAACGGCAGGACGGTGGGGTTGAAGAAGGACCAGACGATGCTGCTCAGCGCGCCCGTGGCGGCACCCGCTGCGGGTCCGGCGAGAACGGCGATCAGGACGGTGCCGACCGCGTCGATGTAGAACGGCAGGCCCGTGCTGCCCATCAGCTGTCCGAGGACCACGTTCAGGACCAGCGCCACCGGGATGAGCACCACGGTAGAGGTGGGCAGCGCCGGCAGGACGGCCACAATCAGCAGCACAGCGCCGAGCAGGAAGCCGCCGAGGGCAACGAGGGCCGAGAAGCTGGCCGGGCCGTTGGCAATGTCAGCGGGCTGGGTCAGCACCAGGAAGATGTAGGTGGCGGCGATCGCGGCGGCCCCGGCGATTTCGAGCAGGCGGCGCCTGCGGCCGGCCGCCTGTCCAGGGGCAATGATGGTGAGGGCTGGCTGTGACATGAGGGGTGTTCCTTTGGCTGGGTGCAACAAGTTCCGCCTCATGTCACCTCGGCGCAGCTACCATCCTAGCGAGCGGCGACCCTTCTAGCGATCCGCAGACCCGTGTGGGCACCCCCCGCATTGGCTCAGCCATACTGTCCGGTTTCAGCCCGTCGGCGTCCGGAGTCCCACGTCCCGGGCCAGGGCGCCGATCGAGGAAATCAATTCGTCGAAGCAGTGCCCGGGGTTGTTGTCGGAGACGATCCTGGCGTTCGGCGCCAACCCCCACAGCCCGCGGAAATCGGCCACCGTGGTACCCATCAGCAGGGGCGAATCCGTTTCGACGTCGACCGTGGCCGGCCGGGTGGCGAACGGTGTGCGCCCCGCGGCGGCGCAGGCCGCGAAGGCGTCGTGCACGTGCGCCACATAGCCTTGGTCATAGAGCCGGTGAAATTCCATGTAGAAGCGCAGGGCGTCGGACAGGCACGCGACGAGGGGGTTCCCGGACTGGCTGCGCTGGCCTTCGGGCTGCTCGGGGAGGACGAGTTCGGGCTCCGGTGCACCGGCGGCCTCGCCAAGCCGGCGCAGGTGCTCTGGGTGCATCTCGATCCGCTCGGTCATTTCCAGGGCACACAGGATCGGCAGTTTGTCCTCGGGCAGGCCCCGGTAGGCGGCAAACACCTCCTTGGCGGCATGCGGATCCACCGAGGTGTTCCATTCGGCCGTCGGGGTGGTGTTGCCCTGGTAGTAGAAGCTGCCGCCCATGATCACAAGTCCCTTGAGCAGCCGCGGAAGTTCCGGTTCCCGGCGCAGGGCCAGGGCAAAGTTGGTCAGCGGCCCGGTGATCAGGCCGGTGAGCTCCCCCGGGTGCGCCCGCACCTCCTCGACCCAGACGTCGACGGCGTGCCGCGCCGAGATCTGCTGGCGCGGAGGCGGCAGCTCGGCGTAGCCGATGCCCTGCGGCCCGTGGGTCTCCTCGGTGGTGACCAGCGGGATCTCCAGCGGAACCTCGGCACCGATGGCCACCTCGATGCCCTCGCGGCCGCAGAGCTCCAGCAGGGCCAGGTTGTTCAGCGCCACCTGCCGGGCCCCGACGTTCCCGGCGGTGCACGTGACCGCCTGGACGTGGACCTCGGGCCGGGAGAGCAGGTAGACCAGGGCCAGAGCATCGTCGATCCCGGTGTCAACATCCATCAGGATCGAATGCGTCATGGCAGGTTCCGCCGCGCCGGCGCGTGCAGCAGTGTTCAGACGATCGCTGTTCAGACCTGGACTGTTCAGATCTTGACCGTTCAGAACAGCGCCACCTTGGGCGTGCGCGGGAAGAGGTCGTCCAGCTCGGCGAGGTCGGCATGGCTGGGTTTCCAGGCCACGGCGGCGGCGTTCTGGCGCACCTGCTCCGGGGTGGTGGCGCCGGCGATGACGCTGCTGACGGACGGCTGGGCGGCCAGCCAGGAGAAGGCCACCTGGACTTCGTTGAGCCCGCGGTCGGCGGCGAACTTGCCGAAGGCACCCAACTGATCCCAGTCGGCGTCGTGGACCAGGTTGGTGCGGGTGTGGCTGAGCCGGCTTCCCTCGGGGGCCCGGCCGGCGGAGTATTTGCCGGTCAGCAGGCCGTTGGCGAGCGGGAAGTACGGCAGGACTCCCAGGCCGTAGGCCTCGGCCGCCGGGGTGACCTCGAGTTCGGCGCGCCGGTCCAGCAGGTTGTAGTGGTTCTGGCTGGAGATGAAGCGGGCTCCCCCGCGGGCGCGTGCCACGAACTCAGCCTCGGCGATCTGCCAGCCGGCCCGGTTGGAGTGGCCGATGTAGCGGACCTTGCCGCTGGTGACGAGGTCCTCGAGGGCCGAGAGCGTCTCGTCGATGGGCGTGAGCGGGTCCGGGGTGTGGAACTGGTAGAGGTCGATCCAGTCCGTGCCGAGCCGGCGCAGCGAGGCCTCCGCCGCCTTGATGATGTAGCGGCGGGATCCGCGCGCACCGAAGTCCTCGCCGTTGGCCCCGCGCATGTCCATGCCAAACTTCGTGCCGATGACCGCATCGTCGCGGCGGGAACCGAGGGCCTTGCCGAGCATTGACTCGCTGAGGCCGGGCTCGCGGCCGTAGGCGTCCGCGACGTCAAAGAAGGTGATCCCGGCGTCGAGCGCCGCATGCACGACGGCGTCGGTGCCTTCCTGCGATTCAGTCACGGTCCCGGACCGGCCCAGGTTGTTGCAGCCAAGTCCCACGACGGAGACGGACAGTCCGGAATTTCCAACGCGGCGGTATTCAGTCATGGTTTTAGCCTATATCGCCCCGGCGGGTGTCCCGGCCAGGCCGCCGGGGGCGGCGGAGAGCGGGCCCGCGCTACCCTGCCGGCAGCTTCAGCCCGTGCTCGTCCATGGCGTCCTGGAGCTGAGCGAGGGTGCGGGGGCAGACACCCGGCATCCCGGCAAGCCGGCGCCGGCCAAGCTGCACGAGGTGTTCGAGGGTCTCGATCCCGGCGTGCGCGAGCGACTTTCGCGCCGGCGCCGCGAGTCCCGCGGGCAGCGGGGTGCAGCCTGGTTTCGAGGGTTTGCGCGTCATTGCGTTGCCTTTCAGTCCGTGCCCCCAAACTGGTGTGAGCCGTGCCCGGCTCCTTGCCCGTGCTGCCTAAAGCGTGAAGCTGTTTGCCGGCTTCGGCGAGTGCTTGAGCTTGAAAGTATCCTCGCCAAACGGTGCGGCGCCAATGCTCAGTTTGGTGAAGTCGAGGTCTTCGCCGCGGATGCAGACCTTGATGGCGTTGACGGTCTTATTCACGTCCGGGGTGAGGCAGAAGATGTTGAGCCGGGCGTCGGAAAATTCGCTGCGGTCCACGATCCCCAGGCCCCGCCAGGCCAGATGGCTGATCAGGGCGTCTTTGGCTTTTTCCTCGAGGTACCGGTCGCGGCTGGTCCCCTCCTTGGTCTTCAGCGCGTACTGGGCTACTACCCAGGACTGTTCCTCCGCCGGAATTTCGGCGTAGCCGTCCTCGGCGCACTGCGCCGCGAAGGCGTCCATGAGGCGCTCCGCTGCCTCGGCGTCCGCGACGTCGGTCTCGTCCGTCTTGCTCTGGTGTCCGACGACGCCGTGGTTCATCACGAACTGGCTGTAGTCCTCATCAAACCACGCCTCCCTGAAGTGCAGGGTGCCCTCTTCGTCACGCTTGTAAACTCTGATAATTCCACTCATATGCCAGTTCCTTCCTGGGCCGTCCGGCGCCGGATTCAGTGGCGCCCACGGGTAGTGCTCAACGGATGTGCTGGCTACAGCTGCGGGATGCTGCCGGTACTGGGGTGTTCCTGGCCGGGCAAGGGGCGCGCAAACGGCACCTTGGTGCCCAGGACCTGGGCGACGACGTCGTGCGTGATCTGCTGGGCGGTCAGGCCCACGCGTTCGAGCACCTGGCTGCGCGTGCCGTGTTCGAGGAACTCGACCGGCAGGCCCACCTCGTTGAGGGCGGTGTCGACGCCCGCGGCACGCATCTCCTGGCGGATCCGGGAACCGACGCCGCCGGCCCGCACTCCGTCCTCAATGCAAATGACCAGGCGGTGGCGCGCGGCGAGATCGATGATGGACTGCCGGACCGGGAGGACCCAGCGCGGATCCACCACCGTGGAGCTGATGCCCTGGGCACCGAGCCGGCCGGAGACGTCCAGAGCGAGTTCTGACATGGCGCCCACGCTGACGATCAGGACGTCGTTCTCGCTCGAGCCCGCGGGCCGGCGGGCCAGCACGTCCACGCCGTCCTCCAGGCGTTCGACCGCATCGACTTCGGGGCCGACGTTGCCCTTGGAGTAGCGGAGCACGCTCGGGGCGTCTTCAATGGCCACAGCCTCGCGCAGTTCCTCCCGCAGCCGGGTGGCGTCGCGCGGCGCGGCGAGGTGCAGCCCGGGAACGATCTGGACCATGGCCATGTCCCACATGCCGTGATGGCTTGCGCCGTCGGGTCCGGTGACGCCGGCCCGGTCCAGCACGATCGTGACGCCGGCTTTGTGCAGGGCGACATCCATCAGCAGCTGGTCGAAGGCACGGTTCAGGAACGTCGCGTAGACCGCGACCACCGGGTGCAGTCCCCCGAACGCCATGCCGGCAGCCGAGGTGAGGGCGTGCTGCTCGGCGATGCCGACGTCGAACACGCGCTCCGGGTGCCGGGCGGCGAACTTGTGCAGCCCGACCGGAATCAGCATGGCACCGGTAATCCCGACGATGTCCTGGCGCTCGTCGGCGATGTCGGCGATCTCGTCGGCGAACACCGCGGTCCAGGACTTCGCGCCACCGGCTTCGGTGGGTGCGCCGGTCTCCGGATCGATGATCCCCACGGCATGGAACTGGTCCGCTTCATGGGCGCGGGCCGGGGCGTAGCCGTGGCCCTTTTCGGTCATGGCGTGCACAATCACGGGGCCGGCATAGTTCTTGGCGGTGGACAGGGCGTTTTCCATGGCCTGGAGGTCGTGGCCGTCGACGGGACCGATGTACTTCATGCCGAGGTCCTCGAACATGCCCTGCGGGGCCCACCAGTCCTTGATGCCCTTCTTCATGGCGTGCAGGCTCTTGTACGTGAACTGCCCCGCGGGGCCGCCCTTCTGCAGTTTGCGCTTCCACCACTCGAGCGTGCCTTCATAGGAGGGCGCGGCCCGGAGGGAATCGATGGTGGGGCGCAGGGACGCCAGGTAGTCGGCGAACCCGCCGACCGTCGGGGCGTAGGAGCGGCCGTTGTCGTTGACCACGATCACGACACGGCGTTTCTTGTCCGCCGCGATGTTGTTGATGGCCTCCCACGCCATGCCGCCGGTCAGGGCGCCGTCGCCCACCACCGCGACGACGAAGCGGTCGCCGTCGCCGGTCAGCTGCCGGGCGCGCGAGATGCCGTCGGCCCAGGACAGCGAGGAAGACGCGTGCGAGCTTTCGACGATGTCGTGCTCGGATTCGGCCCGGTCCGGGTAGCCGGACATGCCGCCCTGCTGGCGGAGCGTGCTGAAATCCTGCCGTCCGGTGAGGAGCTTGTGCACGTAGGACTGGTGCCCTGTGTCGAAGACAATGCTGTCGCGGGGGGAATCGAAGATCCGGTGCACCGCGATGGTGAGCTCGACGACGCCGAGGTTCGGGCCCAGGTGCCCTCCCGTCCGGGAGACGTTGCCGATCAGGAAATCCCTGACCTCGGCTGCCAGCTGATCCAGCTGCGCCCCGGACAACTTACTCAGGTCCTGCGGATTCCGGATGGTGTCCAAGATTCCCAACGGCCCCTCCTTCGGGTGGTAGACATGCCTTTTAACTCTAACGCCTCCGGGCAGGCCGCCGCGCCGGAGGCCAGCACCGGCGCCCTGCCCGGCCCCGCCCGCCGCTCCCCCGCTCCAGATCCAGCACCCGCGGCCGAAAG
>NZ_KI914932.1:0-15022 GCF_000520575.1 Arthrobacter sp. I3 | reverse complement strand
TAGTGTGCGGAGATCTGGCGCAGGACGTACTGCAGGATGCCGCCGTTGCGGTAGTAGTCCGCCTCGCCCGGCGTATCGATGCGCAGCACGGCGTCGAAGGACGTGACGGAACCGTCTTCGGCGGTGGCCGTGACCTTGAGGGTCTTCGGCGTGGTGCCATCGTTCAGGGCGGTGACGCCCTCAACTGCGTAGGTTTCCGTACCGGTCAGGCCCAGGCTGGCGGCGTTCTGGCCGGCCGGGTACTGCAGCGGGAGGACACCCATGCCGATCAGGTTGGAGCGGTGGATGCGCTCGTAGCTCTCGGCAACGACAGCCTTGACGCCCAACAGGGCAGTGCCCTTGGCGGCCCAGTCACGGGACGAACCCGAGCCGTACTCCTTGCCTGCCAGGACCACCAGCGCGGTGCCGGCTGCCTGGTAGTTCTGCGCGGCGTCGTAGACGTAGGCCTGCGGGCCGTCAGCCTGGGTGAAGTCGCGGGTGAAGCCGCCCTCCACGCCGTCCAGGAGCTGGTTCTTGATGCGGATGTTCGCGAACGTGCCGCGGATCATGACCTCGTGGTTGCCACGGCGTGAGCCGTAGGAGTTGAAGTCCTTGCGCTCCACACCGTTGGCCAGCAGGTACTGGCCGGCCGGGGTGTCCGACTTGAAGGAACCGGCCGGGGAGATGTGGTCCGTGGTGACGGAGTCGCCCAGCTTGAGCAGCACTCGCGCACCGGTGATGTCGTGGACCGGCTCCGGCTGGGCCTTCATGCCCTCGAAGTACGGGGGCTTGCGGACGTACGTGGACTTCTCGTCCCAGGCGAAGGTGTCGCCGGCGGGGGTGTCGAGCGCCTTCCAGCGATCGTCGCCCTCAAAGACGCCTTCGTAGCCGCGGGCGAACATTTCCTTGTCGATCGAGGAATCGATGACCTGCTGCACCTCGACCGGGTTCGGCCAGATGTCCTTCAGGAAGACGTCGTTGCCGGCCTCGTCCTGGCCCAGGGCGTCGTTGTCGAAGTCGAAGTCCATGGAACCGGCCAGGGCGTAGGCGATGACCAGCGGCGGGGAGGCCAGGTAGTTCATCTTCACGTCCGGGTTGATCCGGCCTTCGAAGTTACGGTTGCCGGAGAGCACCGCGGTGACGGAGAGGTCGTTGGCCTGGATGGCCTCGGAGATCTCGGCGTCAAGCGGACCGGAGTTGCCGATGCAGGTGGCGCAGCCATAGCCCACGATGTAGAAGCCGAGCTTCTCCAGGTACGGGGTCAGGCCCGACTTGTTGTAGTAGTCGGTGACCACCTTGGAACCGGGAGCCACGGAGGTCTTGACCCACGGCTTGGACGTCAGGCCCTTGTCGACGGCGTTGCGGGCCAGCAGTGCGGCGGCCAGCATCACGGACGGGTTGGACGTGTTGGTGCAGGAGGTGATCGAGGCGATCGAGACCGCGCCGTGGTCGAGCTCGAACTCGCGTCCGTCCGCGGTCTTGACGCTGACCTTGTTGGACGGGCGGCCGTTGGACTTCGGGCCGTGCGCGTGCGGGGCCACGTCGCTCAGGTGCGACGAAGAGGCGGTGAATGAGGGCGAGTCCGAAGCCGGGAAGCTTTCGTCGATCGCTTCGTCCAGGCTTCCGTCGGCCAGGTCTTCCTTCACGTAGTTGCGCAGGTCCTCGCGGAACTGGGCCTTGGACTCCGTGAGGATGATGCGGTCCTGCGGGCGCTTCGGGCCGGAGATCGACGGAACAACCGTGGACAGGTCCAGTTCGAGGTACTCGGAGAACTTGATCTCGCGGGAGGGGTCGTGCCAGAGGCCCTGTTCCTTCGCGTACGACTCCACGAGCGCGACGTTCTCGTCGGACCGGCCGGTGAGGCGCAGGTAGTCGAGGGTGACGTCGTCGATCGGGAACATCGCGGCGGTGGAGCCGAACTCCGGGCTCATGTTGCCGATCGTTGCACGGTTGGCCAGCGGCACAGCCGCGACGCCTTCACCGTAGAACTCGACGAACTTGCCGACCACACCGTGCTTGCGCAGCTGCTCGGTGATGGTCAGGACGACGTCGGTGGCGGTGGCGCCGGCCGGGATGGAGCCGGTGAGCTTGAAGCCCACGACGCGCGGGATGAGCATGGACACGGGCTGGCCAAGCATGGCAGCCTCGGCCTCGATGCCGCCAACGCCCCAGCCCAGCACGCCCAGGCCGTTGACCATGGTGGTGTGCGAGTCGGTGCCGACGCAAGTGTCCGGGTAAGCGCGGACAACGCCGTCGACTTCACGGGTCATGACGGTGCGGGCCAGGTACTCGATGTTGACCTGGTGCACAATGCCGGTGCCCGGCGGGACGACCTTGAAGTCGTCAAATGCCGTCTGGCCCCAGCGCAGGAACTGGTAACGCTCCCCGTTGCGCTGGTATTCGATCTCCATATTGCGCTCCAGTGCGCCGGAGTTGCCGAAGGCGTCAATCTGGACCGAGTGGTCAATGACCATTTCGGCCGGTGCCAGCGGGTTGACCCGCTTCGGGTCTCCGCCGAGCTCCTTGACGGCCTCACGCATGGTGGCGAGGTCAACGACGCACGGCACGCCGGTGAAGTCCTGCATGATCACGCGCGCCGGCGTGAACTGGATCTCGGTGTCGGGCTCGGCGCTGGGATCCCAGCCTGCCAGCGCACGGACGTGGTCGGCCGTGATGTTGGCACCGTCCTCGGTCCTCAACAGGTTTTCAAGCAATACCTTGAGGCTGAACGGAAGGTTTTCTGCACCTTCGACGGAGTTCAACCGGAAAATTTCATATTCGGTTCCGGCTACATTAAGTTTGCCTTTTGAACCGAAGCTGTCCACAATGCTCATCGCAGGACTCCTCTCGCAACAGTTTCATCTTTGTCGCGCTACTGGACCCTTGCTAGTTAGGTCGGCCTAACTAATACAGGCATCGGTACATCATGGTACGCAATGCAGGTAAGAACGCAGGGAACGGCCGCTAAATCAACGCAGGTGGTTAATTCAACGCCAGTACTCAATTAACCACTGATGATGGAGCGCGACGACGGACTACTACGCCCATCCTAGTGGCATCACGGTTGAGGAGTCAGCAACGCCACAGTCTCCATGTGGTGGGTATGCGGGTACAGGTCGAAGGCACGCAGCCCGGCCAGGCCCCAGCCGCCCTGCCGGAAATAGCCCAGGTCGCGGGCGAATGAGGCCGGATCGCAGGAGACGTAGGCGACGGCCCGGGGACCGGCGTCCATCAACTGTTTGACTACCGCCTTGCCGGCACCTGCGCGTGGCGGGTCCAGGATCAGGGCGTCGAAGTTGCGGGGTTTCTGCCGCAGCACGCGCTCCACACGGCCCTGGACGATCTCGACCTGGGCGGCGTCGTGCAGGTTCTTGCGTGCATCGCGGCTGGTTCCCGGGGCTCCCTCGACCGAGAGCACGGATCCGGTCACGCCCACGGCATCGGCCAGCGGTGCCGTGAACAGCCCGGCCCCGGCGTACAGGTCCGCCACCACCGAGCCCGGCGCGAGGTAGCCGCCGTCGTGCAGGAAGCCGGTGACGGCGCCGACGAGTGTCTCCGGGGCATCCCGGTGGATCTGCCAGAAGCCGTCGCCGGTAACCCGGTACTCGTGGCCCGCTGCAGACTCCTGGACGTAGGTGCGGCCGCGCAACTGCAGCACCTCGCCGGTGGCCGGGTCCAGGCTGGCGACCGAGACGTCGTCGGGCAGCTGGGCCAGGATGCCGCTGAGCCGCTTGGACCGGGTTCCCGGGGCTGGCACCAGCAGCACCAGCGGCCGGGAGCCGTTCGCCGGGGCGGCGACCTCGACCCGGTCGATGCCCTGCAGGTCGATGTCCCAGAGCCGGAGCGCGTTGATCCCGTCCACGGCCAGCGGCATGTCGCGCACGGGCAGGATGGCATCGGAGCGGTGGGCGTGCATGCCGAGCTTGCCGGCCGCCGTCACGGCGAAGCCGGCGCGCGTCCGCCAGCCCAGGCCGGAAGCGGCCGGCTCCCCCGCGGCCGTGCCGACGGCTTCGACTGTGAGCTGCCCCGCCGGCGCAAGTTCGACGCCGGCCAGCCGCTTGAGCTGTTCGGCCAGGACCTCGGCTTTGAGGCTGCGCTGGCGCGCCAGGGAGATGTGGCCGAGTTCGGCGCCGCCGACGGGCGGGTGCCGGTGCGACCAGGAGCGCGCGGAATCGGCGAGGTCCCAGAAGTGCGGCACCCGGTCCGGGGAGGGCTCCAGTACCTCCACCACATCGGCGCGCCAGAATTTCGCGGCCGGGCCGTCGTCAGTGAGCCGGACACGGACCTTTTCGCCGGGAATCCCGTGCCGGACGAAGATGACGCGTCCCTCGTGCCGGGCAACGCAGTGCCCGCCGTGGGCGACGGGTCCGACGTCGAGCGTCAGTTCGGTGCGGGTATCGGTGTGGGCGTGCGTCCGGGTGTCGTGGGTCATTGGATATCCTGCAGGTTCTTGGCTTCTTCGGACGATTTCAGCTGCCACGGCACACTACACACCATGACCCCGGGCTCGAAGTGCAGCCGGGTTTTGATGCGCAGCGCAGTCTGGTTGTGGACGAGTTGCTCCCACCATTTGCCCACGACGTACTCCGGGATGTAGACCACGATCAGGTCGCGCGGCGAATCGCGGCGCATGTTCTTGATGTAGTCCATGATCGGGGTCACCGTTTCGCGGAACGGGCTGGCCAGCACGGTTAGGGGTACCGGGATTTCGAGCTTCTCCCAGTCCGCAACTGTCGCCTCGGTTTCCTCGGAGCTGATGTCCACGGTAATGGCGTCCAGCCGCGACGGGCGGGAGGCCCGGGCGTAGGCGAGGGCGCGCAGAACCGGCTTGCGCACGTGCGAGACGAGCAGCACCGCGTGCACCCGGGTGGGTAGGGCGCGCGGCGAGGAGTCCTCGTCGACGGCGAGTTCCTTGGCCACGTTGTCATAGTGCGCCCGGATGCTCCACATGATCAGGAACAGCACGAACATCGCCAGCAGCGCGATCCAGGCGCCCTGCGAGAACTTGGTGATCAGGACGATCACCAAGACCAGGGCGGTCATGCAGAAGCCCACCGTGTTGATGGTCCGGGACTTGATGATGCGCAACCGCACGGCAGGTTCCTTGGAAAGCTTCAGCTCCCGGCCCCAGTGCCGGATCATGCCCAGCTGGCTCATCGTGAAGGAGATGAAGACGCCCACGATGTAGAGCTGGATGAGCTTTGTGACGTCGGCGTTGAAGGCGATGATGAGCACCAGGGCGCCGGCCGCCAGGGCCAGGACGCCGTTGCTGAAGGCCAGCCGGTCGCCACGGGTGCGCAGCTGGCGCGGCAGGTAGCCGTCCTGCGCCAGGATCGAGCCGAGCACCGGAAAACCGTTGAACGCCGTGTTGGAGGCGAACACCAGGATGACGCCGGTGGCGGCCACCACGATATAGAACGGGATGGAGCCCTCGCCGAAGACGGTCTGCGCGATCTGGCTGATGGCCGGGTTCTGGATGTAGCCCTCTTCCAACGGTTTGCCGTTCAGCAGGAATTCGGTCGCCGGGTCCAGCACGATGTGCACTTTGGTGGCGTTGGCCAGGTAGATGATGCCCGCGAGCATGGCCGAGGCAATCACGCCCAGCAGCAGCAGCGTGGTGGCCGCGTTCTTGCTCTTCGGCTTCTGGAAGTTGGGCACACCGTTGCTGATGGCTTCGACGCCGGTCAGGGCCGCCGCGCCGGAGGAGAAGGCACGCAGCAGCAGGAACGCGCCGGCCAGACCGACAAGTCCTTCGTCGAAGCCCGGCTCAGGCACAATCTCGAACGCCGCCGACGGTGCCTGCCCCAGCTGGCCGGTTGCGGCCTGGAAGACCCCGACGGCGGTCATGCCCAGGATCGAGGCCATGAAGATGTAGGTCGGGACGGCGAAGACGCTGCCCGCCTCCTTAATCCCGCGCAGGTTCACGAGGGCCAGGATGATGACGCCGATCGTGGCAATCGCCGCCTGCTGCCCGTGCAGCGAGGGCACGGCGGTGGTCAGGTACGTCGCGGCCGACGACATGGACACAGCCACCGTCAGCACATAGTCGACCAGCAGCGCCGAGGCCACGGTGAGGCCGGCGAACTTGCCCAAGTTGACGTTGGCAATCTCGTAATCGCCGCCGCCGGAGGGGTAGGCGTGGACGTTCTGGCGGTAGGAGGCCACGACGGTCAGAAGCACCACCATGACGGCGAGGCCCACCCACGGAGCGATGGCGACCGCGCTCACGCCGGCCAGGGCCAGGGTCAGGAGGATTTCATCCGGGGCATAGGCCACCGAGGACAGCGCGTCCGAGGCGAAAATGGGCAGCGCGATCCGCTTCGGCAAGAGCGTGTGGGCCAGACGGTCGTTCCGGAAGGGCTTGCCTACCAGCACCCGCTTCACGGCATTGAAAATTGTCAGCACCACACAAAGCTAGTCTGATTCGGACGCGATGTCATGACGGCGAAGTTGGCGTCCGCAAGGACGTCGGCCGGCGCCCCGTGGCCGTGGCCTTCCGGCACCGCGTGGCCGGTAGAGTTTTACGCAGTATCAGACGCAGAACCAAGAGGAGGCCCTTGTGGCGCACTTCGTGATCATGGGTTGTGGCCGTGTCGGGTCAACCCTGGCACACACGCTCGAGGACGCCGGTCATTCGGTGGCCATCATCGACCAGGATGACCGCGCCTTCCGGCGGCTCCGCACCGGGTTTTCCGGACGGAAGGTCACGGGGGTCGGGTTTGACCGCGAGACGATGAAGCGGGCAGGCGTCGAGGAGGCCTATGCCTTCGCGGCCGTTTCCAGCGGCGACAACTCCAACATCCTCGCCACCCGGGTGGCACGGGAGACTTTCCACGTTCCCCATGTGGTGGCCAGGATCTACGATCCGGGCCGCGCCGAAATCTACCAGCGCCTCGGCATTCCCACGGTCGCCGCGGTCCGCTGGAGCGCCGACCAGGTGCTGCGCCGCATCCTGCCCGAACAGCACATCGCCGGCGACTACCGGGAGCCCTCGGGCCGGCTGGTCCTCGCCGAAGTTGACCTTAACCCGGACTGGATCGGGCACCCGATCTCCTCGATCGAGAAGGCGGCCGGCATCCGGATCGCGTATCTGACCCGGTTCGGCGAGGGCATGCTGCCCGTTGCCGGCACGTCCTACCAGGACGGCGACACCGTCCACGCCATGCTGAACGTGGACCGGAGCTCGGAAATCGGCCATATTCTCGCCAAATCCCCCGCCAAGGAGTCCTGAGTGAAAGTCGTCATCGTCGGTGCCGGAAGCGTCGGGTCCTCGATCGCCCGCGAGTTGTTGGCCCACAAGCACGAAATCCTGCTGATCGACGAGAAGCCGGAGGTCATCGGCCGGAGCGGGCTGCGCGGAGCCCACTGGCTGGTCGGTGATGCCTGCGAGCTGAGCACGCTGCAGGACGCCAAACTCGAGGACGCCGACGTCGTGGTCTCCGCCACCGGTGACGACAAGGTCAACCTGGTGGTCTCGCTGCTGGCCAAAACGGAATTCGGCGTCGGGCGTACCGTCGGCCGGGTCAACAACCCCAAGAACGACTGGATGTTCGACGACTCCTGGGGCGTCGACGTCGCGGTCAACACCCCGCAGCTGATGACCGCCCTGGTGGAGGAGGCGGTGGAGATCGGTGACCTGGTGCGGCTGCTGACACTGCAGACCGGGGTGTCCTCGCTGGTGGAGTTCACGGTCCCGCACGACTCGCATGTGATCGGGCTGACCGTGGGCGATGTCCAGTGGCCCGAGGACGCCACCCTCGTTGCGATCCTGCGGGACCAGGCGCCCATCACGCCGAGCCGCGACGACGTGATCGACGGCGGCGACGAACTGTTCTTTGTCACCACGATCGCGGCCGAGGACGACCTCCGCGCCCTGCTGGCGCCCGAATCACCGCTGGAGGACCAGCACCCGGTGACCTCGGACCAACACGGCCACGGCACCCAGCCGGCCGGGGACGACGGCTTCGACGGCTGATCCGTTCCGCTCCCAATAGTTGCGCTACCAGATATGGCCGTTCCCGAAGTTTGGGAACGGCCATATCTCATAGCGCATCGGGTCAGTTGGCCTCTGGGGCCGCGGCGGGCACCGGGGCCGGCCGGGTGATCAGCCAGGCAACCCAGATGCCGAGGATGTACAGCGGGGCGCCCATAAGGAGCCTGGTGGTGGCGAGGGCGGCGAGGCCCTGCTCGCCCATGAAGTAGAGCGGCACCTGCACCACGAGCCGCAGGACCAGCACGGCAACGATCACCCACGTGCCGATGCTGTACGCCCTGATCCGCTTCGGGTCCTTGCGCCATTCCAGGCCCTCGTTGCGGATGAAGCCGAAGAGCAGGCCGGCGATCGGCCAGCGCACGAACACGGAGATCGACATTGCCAGGATGTAGCCGACGTTGGTGAAGAACCCCAGGACGTAGAAGTTCTCTGCTTTGCCGGTCGAGGTGGCCAGCCATGCGGAGAGGCCGACGCCGATGAAGCCGGCGAGAGCCTGCGTCAGTGGTTTGCGCTGAACCAGCCGCGCCACGGTGAAGACGGCGGCCACCGCCAGGGAGGCCGTGACGGCCATCGCCAGGTTTTCCCGGTCGAGGGTGAAGGCAATCAGGAAGACCAGGCCCGGGAGGATGCTCTCGGCGATGCCCTGGATGCCGCCGGCGCTTCTAAGCACATCAATGTTGCCGTTGCTCGACCGGTGCAGGCCGGCCTTGGCCGCGTAGTCCCCGGCAAGCTGAGCGACAGTTGGCGCGGCGGTTGTGGGCTGGGCGGCTGTGGGCTCGGAAGTCACGGGTGCGGACATGTCCCGGCCGCCGTCCGCGGATTCCGCCGGCTCCTGCCGGCCGGTGTCTTGATGAGGCCGCTCCGGGCGGTCCCGCTCGGGGTGTTCGGGCAAGCTCATTGCTCCTCCTGGCGGGAGAGTATTTCGTAGCGTGGGTTGAAGATCGTGGGCAGCCCGTCGCGGATGGTGACCATGCCCTCGAGCCGGAGCTCCGTTCCGGCGTCGACGCCGGGGATCCGGCGCCGGCCAAGCCATACAACGCGCAGCCGCTCCTTGGGACCGGCCGGCCGCTGGCGCTGGGCGCCGGGGCGCACCCGGTGTGTTGATACCCCGTTGGCCGGCAGGCTGCTGGCCGCCCCGGCACCGGATCCGGCTTTGGCACCAAAACCCGGGAAACGGCTGACGGGCGCAGGTACGTCGTGATCGATCAGGATCGCAATGAAGGAAGCCACCTGGTTGGCGGGCACGTACGTGACGGACTCGATGAAGCCGTGGCACAGCACCCGCCCGCGGTCCGGCAAGTCCCGGACGGACATGGCGGCGGTGGCTTTCTTACCGGCGGCATCAGCCAATCTGGGTTATCTCCGGTCCGCGTTCGGGCTGTTCGAATTCGGGGGCCGCCTGCGGCGACGGTGCAGCGGCGGTGTCCTTGGGCAGGCGCAGCTGCAGCAGGTCACGCGGCGGCATGGGGTTCTCGCCGCGGACCACGACGATCTTCCGGAAGAGCCCCTCCAGTCCGGCCGCCGCGTCGCGGTCAAGGGCTGCCTCGCCGCCGAAGACTCCGCGGAGGAACCAGCGCGGGCCATCGACGCCGATGAAGCGGGCCACTCGGTATCCCTGGCTGCCGTCCGCGCCGCCGGCGGGAAGCTTCGCCACGAGTTCGGTGCCGAAGCTGCCCTCGACCTCCTCGACCTGGCCGCCCTGGCTGCCGACCGACTGCCCGATCTGCTCACGGATTTCATCCCACAGGCCCTCGGAGCGGGGGGCGGCGAAGGCCTGCAGCTGAAGGCTCGATCCCTCCAGGTCCATGGTGACGGCGACGACGCGCTGGCTCGCCTCTTCAACCTCCAAGCGGAGCTGGAGTCCCTCGCGGGGTGCGATCAGCAGCGCACCGAGGTCCACGTACCCGTCCTGGTCGTCGATTTCCGAGACGTCGAAGGGACCCGTCGCGGCCCGGCCGGCGGTTTCGGCAACGTTCCCGGCCGGTGTCGCGGCGGCGTCACCAGCAGCTTCCGTGGCCACAGCGTTCTGGTCCGTATCGGCCCCGGTCGGCTGCTCCTGTTTGGCTTTCCTGCCGCGCCCAAAAACCATGGGGTGTCTCCTTCAGTTGTGATCCTGTGCCGCCGCCCGGCGCCGTCCTGGCGCCTGTCCGCGTGGCCGCCCGCTAACCCCGCGGCCGGCTCCTTAATTCCGTGCATCATTGCCTGCATGTGCTGCAGTGCCTGCGGCACTGCAACAACGCAGTTGGCTCCCGTGGCGTTGCCGGGGCCTGCGCTCAGGCCGGTCCGCCGAAACCGCCGGTGGAACCGAAGCCTCCCCCGCCGCGGACGGAGCCGTCGAGCTCCTCGACCGGGAGGAACCTGGCGTACTCCACGCGCTGAATGACCATTTGTGCAATTCTATCGCCGCGGCGGAGCTCGATCGCCTCGTCCCGGTCCGTATTGAGCAGTGTCACCGCGATTTCACCGCGGTAGCCGGCGTCCACAGTCCCCGGGGCGTTCACCACCGTGAGTCCGTGCTTGGTGGCGAGGCCGGACCGGGGGTGGATCAGCGCAACGAATCCATCCGGAAGCGCAATCGCGACGCCTGTCGGGACGAGGCGGCGCTCCCCCGGCGCGAGGACGACGTCCTCGCGGGCGCGAAGGTCAGCGCCCGCGTCGCCCGGGTGCGCGTACGACGGCGGCTCGAGCCCGTCGTCGAGCATTTTCAGCTGTACCGTCAAGGTGGGCGTTCCGTAGGCTGCGTCGCTGGCCGTCGGTGCGGCACTGGCGACGGCGGTGTTTTCTTCAGTCACAGTCCCTCACTCTAACGCCCGCAAGGAACATCGTCCTAGCCGCCGCTGGCCTGCCCGGGCACGGCGCTTCCGGGTTGATCCAGGGCTGGAGCCGGGCGGGGCCGAGGTGAAATAGGCCGGGAAAGATGAAAAGCTGTGCTTATGCCCGAATCCAGCGCAGCCGCGCCTGCCCCGAAGAGCGCCCCGAGCGACTCCACTGCCCTTTACTCCGAGAAGCTTTGGCCGAACTTCTGGATCTGGCTGGTCGCGGCGGGGTTCTCCAGTGCCGGGATCCTCATGCTGGCGCCCATCAGCATCTGGGCCGGTATTACCGCAGCGATCGTGCTCTTCGTCATCATCTCCGTGCTGCTGGTCCTGTCCACGCCGTCAATCACTGTCACGAGGACCACCCTGAAGGTGGGCAGGGCCACGATTGAACGCGGGTTCCTGGGCAAGGCCACGGCGTTCCGGGGCAAAGAAGCGACGGCGGAGCGGGGCACCAGGCTCAATGGGCTGGCGTTCCTGTGTATCCGTGGGTGGGTGGATCCGGTGGTCCGGATCGAGATCGAGGACCCCTCGGACCGCACCCCGTACTGGCTGGCGTCCAGCCGCCACCCGGAGCAACTGATCGCCGCGCTCAACGCTTAGTTCCCCCGCCTCCTGCACGGCTCTCCCCAACTCCCAGAAGGCACCTCACGTCGCCTCCTCCCCGGTCCTGAAATGCGTGCCCGGGATCCGGGGTCCTGGTCAGGGCTGCCGCGTGCCTAGCCCTCGCAATCCTTGCAGTACTTGAGGCCGTCCTTTTCGCGGGCAATCTGCGAACGGTGGCGGACGAGGAAGCAGGAGGCACACGTGAATTCGTCAGCCTGGGCGGGCAGGACCCGGACCAGCAGTTCCTCCCCGGACAGGTCTGCGCCGGGAAGTTCGTAGCCTTCGGCGAGGTCGGACTCATCTTCATCCACCACGGCGGAAGGCTTCTCCGTACGCCGCGCCTTCAGAGCCTCAATCGAATCCTCGCTGAGGTCTTCTTCGGTCTTACGCGGCGCATCGTAATCAGTCGCCATTATTTGTTGCTCACACTCCGCATTCGTTCGATTGATTCGCCGTTCCGGGATGGCCCGCCGGGATGGTAACCCTGGGCTCCGGGAACGGTTCACCGTTGTAACGCCGGACATGCGGTTTTTGTGCCCGGTGTCGGGTCATTTTTGCTTAAGCGCCTCCCGAATGCCAGAGCCCAGCGGTCCCCTCGCCCCGATCTCTCCCACAGACCGGCAAAAACCGGCGGAAAGTCGCGGAAAGTCGCGGAAAATCACGGCGCGCCTGCCGTCCTAACCCGAAATGCGTCCCGCTGGTGGCAGAGTTTCGATTGTTAGTAATGCCAGGGTGGAGGATTTGTATGCAGGATCTACGGCTTGTAGGCGTCCACGACGACGGAGAGCATCTCCTGTTGAGTGGCACCGGCGGCGAGATGTTCCAGCTGCCGATCGATGAAGCACTTCGGGTGGCGGCCAGCCGGACGTCGGCGAAGACCGCGTCCAGCGCGGCCGCACCCCCTATTGCCATGTCACCGCGCGACATCCAGACCAGGATTCGCAACGGGGCCACCGCCGCCGAAGTGGCGGAGCTGTCCGGAATTCCGCTGGAGAAAGTCCAGCGTTACGAGGGCCCGGTCCTGGCCGAACGCGAGTACATCGCGCAGCAGGCCCGCAAGGTGGAGGTCGCCTCCCCAGCCCCGGGCCACGACGCCTACCGGTCGGTGTTCGGTGAAAACCCGGCGTCCCTCAGCGACATGGTCGAGCACCGGCTCAGGGCCCACGGTGTCGAGCCCTCAACCCTGGAGTGGGATTCCTGGCGACGTCCCGACGGCAGCTGGAACGTGGTGGCCCGCTTCGAGCCCAAGCCCGGCGGCCCGGCCGGAATCGGCGAGGAGCCGCCCGCCCTGTGGACCTTCCACCCCGCCCGGAAGACCCTGCAAAACGCCAACCGCTGGGCCCAGCAGCTGAGCGAACTTGAGCCGCTCGAAGGCCCAGTGCCGACCCGGCGCCTCACGGCCGTCTCCGACCGGCCTTTCGACTTTGAAACCGATGCCGAGGCCGCGGCCCGCACAGCGACCGGCCAGCACAGCATTATTCACCAGATGCTGCTCCAGCAGGACAGGATCCACCAGGAACAAGACGCCGACGGGCTGCTGGACATGCTGCGTTCCCGCCGCGGCCAGCGGATCGGCGTGGACGAGGACGCGGACGACGCCCTTGCCACGCTCCTGACCACCGGCGTCCCCGCGGCCCACCCCCGCCCGTCGGAGGTCCCGGAAGCAACCGAGCTTCCGGCAGCTGTGGAGCCGGATGCCATCCCCGAATCCGCTGCGGAGGGCGATCCCGCCCCGGCCGAGACCGATCCGGCTCTCATCAACCCCGGTCTGCCGGACGTTCCTGCAGTGGAGGCGGCCGCCGCGTCGGAAACCGACTCCTTCACGCGACGGCGCGACGGCAGGCCCTCGATGCTCTCGCGGCTGAGCCTCGCACCGCGCCTCCCGGAGGAGGACGATGCCCTGAAACTGCACGACGGCGTCAGCACCGAGACCCGGGAGGTCACCATCGCGGCCTCGCAACTGCGCCCGGCCCCGAAGAGCGGCCCGACGGCGAGCCCGGGCCTGGATGAATTGATCGGCGGTGGAACGTCCCGGCGGCAGCACCGCGAGTCCCACGCCGCTGCCCGGAACGAGCCCGGAACGGACCAGCCCGAGCGCCAGCCGGCCAAGCCGAAGCGCTCCAGCGTTCCGAGCTGGGACGAAATCGTCTTCGGAACCCGCAACGACCAATAAGAACCGGGCCCGCGTTTCCGGCAGGAATTTCAGGCAGGATTTTCCGTGCCGAATTTCAGGCAGCGATTTCCGCCGGGCCGTCAGCCGCGGGGCGCTTTTTTACCGTCGGCCTGGAAGTAGAGCAGCGGGACTTCCCGCTCGGCTTTCGTCAGGGAACCGTGCTGGCCCACGACCTCCAGGGCAGTGGGCCGGACCCTGCGTGTATCGTAAAGCGCCAGCGCGTCCCGGGCCGCGATCATGACGTCGCCGATCCGCAAGGCAGCCTCGGCCCGCACGTCGCCGAACAGGCCGCCCGCGATCGCTTCCTCACGGGTGAAGGCCCATATTCTGTCCCCGAAACGGGACCGCCAGTTGGCCAGCAGGCGGCCGCGGGCGGCGTCGTCCGTTCCATCCTCGAGGTAGAGGTGGACCATGCGCGGCTCTCCAGCGGTGTGCCGCACCCCGGCGAGCAGCGCCGGTTCCGCGGAGTAGTCGATCCGCTGCGATTCGGGCACGTCCACCATTCCGTGGTCCGCCGTCAGCAGCACCGTGGTGCCGGCCGGCAGGGTGGCGTTGAGCCGGCGCACCGTGGCATCGAGTTCTTCCAGCTGGTGCTCCCACTGGGCTGACTGGCAGCCGTGGCGGTGCCCGGCCTTGTCGAGCTCATTGACATAGAAGTACATCAGCGAGGGACCGGCGCCGGCCATGGCCTCGGCGGCAGCTTCGGTCCGGGCGTGCGATGTGGTTCCGGTGAGGAAGCGGCCTCCGCGGAGCGCGGCCTCGGTCATGGCCGAGGTGCTGAACTGCGGCAGGCTGACCGTCGTGACATCGACGTGTTCCGCGGCCCGTTCGAAAACGGTGGGGAACGGCTGCCACGTCCGCGGGTCCACGCCGGCGTCCCAGTTGCCCAGCATGTTCACTACCCGGTCCTGATCCGGATCCAGGACGTCATAGCCCACCATGCCGTGCTGGCCCGCCGACAGTCCGGTGCCAAAGCTGGCGAGGGATGCCGCGGTGGTGGACGGGAACGCCGAGTCCAGCGACACGGGCACCTGGCCCTGGCCGGCCTGCTGGACCGCACGCAGGAACGGGGTGTGGGCGCTCTTCTGCTTCAACAGGTTCCGGCCCAGCCCGTCGGCCAGCACCACACACACACGTTTGGCGGCCGGAAGGTTCAGTTTGTTCTCAAACCCCGGGACACCCAGGCTGGCGGCGGCGCTGGTGAGCACCTCGGCGATGGAACGGTGTCCGAACGCCGGGGCGGGCGGGAGCGGGGACGGGCCGGCGGCCAGCGGGACGGCGGCGGCGGTGTCGGCGGCGTCGGCGGCCAGGGAGGGAGCTAATACCGGGACTGGCAGCTGATCTTCGGCGGGCTCAGGCTGACGGAAATGGGCCATGTCAGCGCTGGTGGCCGCGGCTGAGGCGGTTTCCGAACACGCCCATCCGCGGTCGGGGCGGCAGCCCGGGCCCGTTGTG
>NZ_KI914931.1:40907-42562 GCF_000520575.1 Arthrobacter sp. I3 | reverse complement strand
GCGCTGAGTCCGTCATGGAAACCCGCCATCATGGCTGAGACCAGCCATTTGAACGGGGCCATGATGGTGCCAAGAAGGTCCACTGATATCCCCAACCGTCAGTTGCTGCAAAGTACCGTGAGGCTACACCTGGGCGGGCTTGAAGTGATCTTCACCCGCCCTCGCGGATTAACGACGAACTTGCACCCTTGGCTAGGCCCGATCCTCCAGGAAAGGAATGCGAGGCCGCTTCGCCAGGATCATGTCGGCAAGCGCCAAACCAGTTTCCGTGTTCTGCCTCCCGGAAGGCACCAAACGAATGACTGCGACATAAGGGGTACCCCACGATTCAACCTCAATGACCACAAGGGGACGGCGGCTCAGCGGCCTCCGCAGGTTTTCCATTCTCACGGAGACAACCTGTTCCCAGGGCACCAATCCGAAATAGACGGGCCGCCGTCGTTGCCTGACCAATTGGAGGCCGCGGTCGTCCGCGACCAGGTCCAGGACGAACCCTGCCCCTTTCGTCTTTGATGTCAGCGGCCCCTTCTTGAGGAATCTCCCGAGTTCTCGCCCGGTCCAGAAGGTGTCGACGACGAGGGCTCCAGGATGGTCCAGCTGCAGCCGCCTCTTGAATGTTCTCGCCTCGTGGAACAACCAGCCAGCCAAGGCGGTATGACAACCGCCATGATGAGCAGGGCCACCCCAAGAACCTTGAGACCGTCCGGATAGCTCATGGCTTCGTGGAACTTGACTAAGAGTCTGACCAGAAGAACCGCAACCCCGATGGCCCCCAGTGCCGTGCCCAGCCGACGCTTGGTACCCATCAGACCTCCCCCAAAAGGCTGGCCAGGCTGGCCGCGTTACTGATTGCCGTACCTATTGTGTACTGCCTGCTTGCTGATGCCTAGGCACAGCTCGATGGTCTCCCGCGTTGACCCCATCAGGCGGTCTGCTGCTTCTAAGGATTGAACCCCGATACCCGTCCGGGCTTGGAGACAGAAAAACCCCCGGAATCTCAAGGATTCCGGGGGTCTTGTCTGTAGCGGTGGGGAGGCTCGATCTCCCGACCTCACGATTATGAGTCGTGCGCTCTAACCAACTGAGCTACACCGCCGTAAATGAGGAAAACCTGCGCTAAGCCGGTCAAAAACCGCCTTGACACAGGCCCTCATTCAGAGCCCCCCACCGGAATCGATCCGGTGACCTCGTTCTTACCAAGAACGCGCTCTACCACTGAGCTAGGGGGGCAACGAGTAAATACTCTACCGGAAGATTCGCCCACCAACAAATCGGCGGCCGTACGACGCCGGACCGGCCGGAAACAGCGGAAATCCGGGCTCCCGGGGCGGTCCTGGGGGCCCGAATCGGCTCCCGGGACCAATCGGCGGCTATGAGTCGTGCGCTCTAACCAACTGAGCTACACCGCCGTAAATGAGGAAAACCTGCGCTAAGCCGGTCAAAAACCGCCTTGACACAGGCCCTCATTCAGAGCCCCCCACCGGAATCGATCCGGTGACCTCGTTCTTACCAAGAACGCGCTCTACCACTGAGCTAGGGGGGCAACGAGTAAATACTCTACCGGAAGATTCGCCCACCAACAAATCGGCGGCCGTACGACGCCGGACCGGCCGGAAACAGCGGAAATCCGGGCTCCCGGGGCGGTCCTGGGGGCC
>NZ_KI914931.1:27948-40807 GCF_000520575.1 Arthrobacter sp. I3 | reverse complement strand
AATCGGCGGCCGCCGCTGTGACGAAGCGAACACGGGGCCGGAATGCTTAAACAAGAACGGACCGGCTCAGGGAGCCGGCCCGTTCTCAGAGGGTGCTAGTGGTTACCACTTGTTGCGGGGCTTGAAGCCGCCTTCGGTGCGGGGCTTGCGGGTGTCCGCGCCGAAGGTGCGCTGCTCGGAACGCTCGCTGAACGAGCGGCCGCCACGGTCAGCGGAGGACCGCTCGCCGTCGCCCTTGCGGAATTCGCGCTTGAAGCCGCCGTTGCCCTTGAAGTTGCCGCTGCCGCCGGAGTAGCCGCCACGGTCTCCGCCGCGGTCGCCGACACGGTTGCCCTGGTAGGAACCGCGGTCCCCGGCCGGCTTACGGCCGTTGTCGAGCTCCAGGTGGATCAGCTCGCCGCCGATCCGGGTGCGGGACAGCGCCTTGAGCTGATCGGCGCTCAGGTCCGCCGGAAGCTCCACGAGGGAGTGGTCCGAGCGGATGTCGATGCCGCCGATCTGGGCCGAGGAGATGCCGCCTTCGTTGGCGATGGCGCCAACGATGGAACCCGGCATGACGCGCTGGCGGCGTCCGACGGCGATCCGGTAGGTGGCGTTGCCCTCGGTCAGGGTGCGGGTCGGGCCGCGTGAGCCGAAGCCGTCCTTGGAGCGTTCGCGCTTCTGGAACTCGGGCGCCGCCGGCAGTTCCTTGACCAGCAGCGGCTGTCCGCCCTGGGCCATGACGGCCAGTGCGGCGGCGATTTCCGAGGCCGGCACGTTGTGCTCTTCCTCGTAGGAGGAGATCAGGTCGCGGAACGCTGCAACGTCCTCGGACGCGAGGGTCTCCGTGATGCGCTCGGCGAACTTGCCCAGGCGCAGCGTGTTGACGGTCTCGGCCGTGGGCAGGTGCATCTGCTCCACCGGCTGGCGGGTTGCCTTCTCGATGGAACGCAGCAGGTACTTCTCGCGCGGGGTCATGAACAGGATCGCGTCGCCGGAACGGCCTGCGCGGCCGGTGCGGCCGATGCGGTGGACGTAGGACTCGGTGTCGTGCGGGATGTCGTAGTTGACCACGTGGCTGACACGCTCGACGTCCAGGCCGCGGGCGGCGACGTCGGTGGCGACCAGGATGTCGATCTTGCCGTCGCGCAGGGCCTCGACCGTGCGCTCACGCTGCTGCTGCGGGATGTCGCCGTTGATGGCGGCAGCCTGGAAGCCGCGCGAGCGCAGCTTGTCGGCGAGGTCCTCGGTGGCCATCTTGGTGCGGACGAAGGCGATGACGCCCTCGAACTCTTCGACCTCGAGGATGCGGGTCAGCGCATCGAGCTTGTGCGGGCCCATGACCTGCAGGTAGCGCTGGCGGGTGTTGGCGCCCGTGGTGGTCTTGGACTTGACCTGCACCTCGGCCGGGTTGTTCAGGTACTGCTTGGAGAGCCGGCGGATCTGGCTCGGCATCGTGGCGGAGAACAGCGCAACCTGGCGGCCCGCGGGGGTCTGCTGGAAGATCTGCTCAACGTCTTCGGCGAAGCCCATGCGGAGCATCTCGTCGGCCTCATCCAGCACGAGGTACTGGAGTTCGGACAGGTCCAGGGAACCCTTGGCGATGTGGTCGATGACGCGGCCGGGGGTACCGACAACAACCTGGGCACCGCGGCGCAGGCCGGCGAGCTGGGGGCCGTAGGCGGAGCCGCCGTACACCGGCAGGACGGTGAAGTCGTCGATGTGCTTGGCGTAGGAGGTGAAGGCCTCGGCAACCTGGAGCGCGAGCTCACGGGTGGGAGCCAGCACCAGGGCCTGGGTCTTGCGGGACGGGCCGTTGAGGTCGTGGAGCTCGGCCAGGCGGGACAGTGCCGGTACTGCGAATGCTGCAGTCTTACCGGTACCCGTCTGGGCCAGGCCCACGACGTCGCGGCCTTCGAGCAGCAGCGGGATGGTTGCTGCCTGGATCGGGGACGGCTTCTCGTAGCCGACGTCCTGCAGGGCGGCCAGGACACGGCCATCGATGCCGAGGTCTACGAACTTGACGCCTTCTTCCTCGGCGTCCTCGTCCTTGGCCGGGGCGGAAGTGGCCTCGGTCTTGGTGTCAGCCTGCGGGGCAGCTTCGGCCGCCGGTGCTACAACGTTCGCAGGAGCCTCGGTGAATTCCGGGGCGGAGCCGGCTGCGGGGGCAGCCGTTTCAGAAGTCTCGACGTCGGCCTGGGTGTTCTCGGTGGCGAGTTCGGTGTCGACGGAGTTGTTCTGATTTTCGGGCATAGGTGAAATTTCCTCATCCATAGGGGCCAAGCGGCACAACCCGAGGTGAGCGGAGCCGCAGTACGCGTGACACGAATTGCCGGGCGTACGGTTGACCGGCGGGTCACATAGAAGTCCGGCGCTTTCGCAATCCCGTGGCAGGACTTCCCGCTGCATCTCTTGGCTGCTATCCCAGCAGTCTGTACAGCGTTTTCTTTTGCCGGCTCTCCCTATGAAAATGCCCGCATCACATTTGCGGGCCCCAACACTTGCCAGTCCTGCCTCAAGAATTGGGCAGGAATAAGGGATTTCCGGAGTGGGGGATATTTCAAGTGTAGGGCATGGAGCGGAACAGTGGTAATTGAGAGGCCGACGGGGGCTGGTGAGCTTGCGCACACCGGCTCCCCACGCCTAGACCCCGGGACGGCGCTGCAGCTGTTCGAACCTCTGGTGGTACTCGGGCTGCAGGCGGATCTGGCCGTCGGCGTCGGCGTCGCGCAGGGCCTCCATGTCCTCCAGGGTGGGATCGGTGAACCACTTGGCGATTGTCACGCCGTGGGCAGGGACAAAGAGCCGGTGGATGTGGTCTCCGGCCTCGATGCTGCCGGTCCGGACCACGCGGAGGTAGGTGCCCACCCTGCCGGCCTCGGTGAACCGCTGGACCCAGTGCGGCTCGCCCATCCGCCGCTGGAAGGTGGCGCAGGGGATGCGCGGGGAGGTGACTTCCACCTCGACGTCCAGTCCGACCTTCCACCGTTCGCCGATCACGGCGTTGGAGGCGTTGAGGCCCGTGATCCGCAGGTTTTCGCCGAAGATGCCCGCTGGCATGTCCCGGCCGAGTTCGCCGGCCCAGTAGTCGGCGTCGTCCTGCGAGTACGCGTAGAGTGCCTGGTCCTCGCCGCCGTGGTGGATCCTGCTCGCCTGGATATCGCCGCGCAGGCCAAGTTTGTGGACTTTCACCGGTCCGTCCACGGGGCGCTTGTCGATCGCGGTGACCCCGACGCTGCCGGGATCATCGAGCAGCTGGTGAACCCTGCAGACAGCAAGCACGGATGCGGTTTCCATGGCACCAGTGTAGGCCTGCGGCGTGCCCGCGGCCCCGGACTCAGCGCCGGCACGCTTCCCACGCGCCCGCCGCAGACACGGCGCGCCTTTTCCATCGCCCGGGATCCGGAGGCCGGTTAGGCTGGCGTCGGGAAAAGCACGCAAGCCTTCCGCGGGATACCCTGCGGCCAGACGTGAGGGGACACATTTGGGCCGAAACGACGAGCACCCGGACAGTCCACGGCAGGACCGGAAGCAGCCTCCGTGGCAGATTCCACAGCCGGAGCTCCGGCCCGAGCTGCAGAACCAGTCCGGCCAGCCCGCGCCGCCGGGACTTCCGGCTGACGCCACTGCCCCCGCCGTGGTTGACCCCTTCGCCCTGGAACGCGAGCGCGGCCTGGCGGCCGCGGCGGCGCGGAAGAAGCGTTCGCAGCGCCGTACCGTCGTCGTCGGGCTGGGCGTCACGGCGCTCCTGGCCGGCACGATCACCGCCATGGTGGCCAGCAACGAGGACGAGGCCGACTACGCCCAGGTGTGCTTCAACGACGACACCGGCGAGCGGGTCGACGATGCCCAGTGCAACAACAGCAGCACGGACGGCCGCAGCTCCGGCATCTACGCCTGGTACTTCTACTCCCGCGGCGCCAGCGTGCCCGGGTTGGGCCAGAACCGGTCGGGCTACCCCAGCTACAGCAGGACCGTTCCCACCGGGGCCAAGGCGTCCACGGGGTACAGCGCCAAGGGCGGCACGGTCAGCAGGGGCGGCTTCGGCGGCAGCGCCAAGGGCGGAAGCACGGGGGGCTAGGGATGAAACGACTGGGATCCGCGCCGCGGCCGGACTGGAAACAGCGGATTGAAGCACAAGGCCTCGTATTCTCCACCACGGCCCTGCCCGACGGCACGAACGTCGAGTACTGGCACGAAGGCGCCTACTACGAATTCACCATGGACGAAGTGGAGACCCTCGAAAAGGCCGCCGAGGACATGCACCGCATGTGCCTCGAGGCCGCGAAGTTCCTCGCCACCGGGGCCATGGGCAACATCGGGATCGGGCCGCAGGCCATGGAACTGGCGGCTGCATCGCTGCAGGCCGGCGATGTGGACGTCTACGGCCGCTTCGACTTCGTCTACGACGGCCGGGGCGGCCCGGCCAAGATGCTGGAGTACAACGCGGACACCCCTACCGGACTCATTGAGGCCGCCGTCGCCCAGTGGTTCTGGCTGCAGGACGTCCTTCCCGAAAAGGACCAGTGGAACGGCATCCATGAAGCGCTCATCCGACAGTGGAAGAGGCTGCAGTACCGCACCGGCATGAGCACCCTCCACGTCGCCCACTCCGAGGCGGAAGAATCCGGCGAGGACTGGATGACGGCGGCCTACATGCGGGACGTCGCGAGCCAGGCCGGCTGGACCACCATCGGCATCAACATGTCCGACATCGGCTGGGATCCGGACCTCAACCGCTTCGTGGACCTCGACAACTTCATGATCAGCACCATGTTCAAGCTCTACCCCTGGGAACTGATGATGAAGGAGCCGTTCGGGCAGCGGCTGCTGCAGCGCGCCCACAACCCGCGCTGGGTGGAGCCGGCCTGGAAGATGCTCCTGTCCAACAAGGCCCTGCTCGCGGCGCTCTGGCACCTCTACCCGGACCACCCCAACCTGCTTCCGGCCTATCTTGACGGTCCCGGGCCGCTCAAGGAGTGGGTGGCCAAGCCGCTGCACGGCCGGGAAGGGGACAACATCAGGATCCACGCCGCCGGCATCGACCTCGAACAGCCCGGCGACTATGGCCGGGAAGGCTGGTGTTACCAGCAGTTCCATGCCCTTCCCGATTTCGACGGCAACCGCCCCGTGCTCGGCCTCTGGGTGGTCGACGGCGAATCGGTCGGCTGCGGCATCCGCGAGTCGGACGGGCCCATCACCGACTACTTCTGCCGCTTCGTGCCCAACACGATTGACGCGCCCGCCCCGGCCTCGAACCAGGCCCACTCCAGCAAGGCAGGTATTGCCCTATGAGCACCGGAACCACGACGACGACGACGGCCGGCGGCCCCGGGGGTCCCGCGGCAGTTCCGGCCAAGGGACTGCGCGCCGGGATCCTGGATCTCGGAGACTCCGTCATGTTGGGGCTGGCCTCCACCGCGCCGGTCTATTCGCTTGCGGCGACCCTGGGACTGATCGTGGCGGTGAACGGCAACTACACCCCGTTGATCCTGCTGCTGGGCTTCGTGCCCGTGCTCTTCATCGCCTTCGCTTTCCGTGAGCTCAACAGCGCCATGCCGGACTGCGGGACCACCTTCATCTGGGCCCGCCGGGCGTTCGGTCCCTGGGCCGGCTGGCTGGGCGGGTGGGGCGTGGCCCTGGCCGGCGTCGTGGTCCTGGCCAACCTCGCCCAGGTCGCCGGGCAGTACCTGTGGCTGCTGATCGGCGACGGTTCGCTGGCCGGGAACAGCCTCGTGGTCACCGCCACCGGTGTGCTGTTCATCGTGTTCATGACCTTCGTGAACTACCGCGGCATCCGCCTCGGGGAACATGTCCAGCGGGTCCTGACCTACGTGCAGTACCTCTCGCTGGGCATCTTCGCGATGGCAATCATCTTCCGGATCGCGGGCGCGGTGCCCGGCGCGGCCACTGGCCAAGCCTTCGCCCTTGAGTGGTTCAGCCCCGCCGGTGCGTTCGCCGATCCCGGCGCGGTGGTGCACGGAGCCCTGCTGGCCCTGTTCATCTACTGGGGCTGGGACACCTGCCTCGCGGTGAACGAGGAGACCGAAAACCCTGCCACCACGCCCGGCCGAGGCGCCGTCATTTCCGCGCTTGTCCTCGTGGCGATCTACGTCTCTGTGGCCCTGCTGGTGATGATGTATGCCACGGTGGGCACGGAAGGGATTGGGCTGGGCAACGAGGCCAACCAGAACGATGTCTTCCTGGCCATGAAGGACGTGGTGCTGGGCCCCTGGGGCTGGCTGATCGTCGTCGCCGTCCTGGCGTCGGTGCTGTCCTCGACCCAGACCACCATCCTTCCCACGGCCCGCGGCACCTTGTCCATGGGCGTGCACGGAGCCCTGCCGCGCAGGTTCGGCGAGGTCCACCCGCGCAACCAGACGCCAGGGTATTCCACCCAGGTCATGGGTGCCGCGGCCGTCGCCTATTACGTCCTGATGAGTCTCCTGAGCGAGAACCTGCTCGCCGATTCCATCACGTCGATCAGCTTGTTCATCGCGTTTTACTACGCCCTGACCGGCTTTGCGTGCGGCTGGTACTTCCGCGCGACCCTGCGCGGCTCGGCGCGGAACTTCTGGTTCCGCGGCGTCATGCCCCTGCTCGGCGCCCTTATGCTGACTGCGGCATTCTTCGTCTCGGCGGTGCAGATGTGGGATCCGGACTACGGTGATACGCAGATCTTCGGCGTCGGCGGGGCCTTCATCAGCGGCGTGCTGCTCCTGGGGCTGGGCGTGGCGCTGGCCGCCGTCTGCCGTTTCGCGCCGTCCACGCGGGGCTACTTCCTGCAGCACCACCCCGCCGCCGGCGCGCCCCTGCAGGTGCGGCCGTAGGATGCTGGCATGAGCAACGAAGCTGGCATGAACAATGAGGCCAACCTTTCCGACGTCTCCGATGTCCTGGCCATCGATTCCCTGCTGAGCGCGGAGGAGCGCACCGTGCGCGAGCGGGTCCGCGATTTCACGAACCAGCGGATCCGGCCGGGCATCGCCGGCTGGTACGAGGACGCCGTGTTCCCGCTCGAGCTCGCCCCGGAACTTGGCGAGCTCGGCGTGCTCGGCATGCACCTGGAGGGCTACGGCTGCCCCGGACGCTCCGCCGTCGAATATGGCCTGGCGGCGATGGAACTCGAGGCCGGTGATTCGGGCGTCCGCACTTTCGTCTCCGTGCAGGGCTCCCTCGCCATGACAGCCATCCACAAGTGGGGCTCCGAGGACCAAAAGCAGGAGTGGCTCCCCCGGATGGCCGCCGGCGAACTGATCGGCGCATTTGCCCTGACCGAGCCCACGGCCGGCTCGGACCCTGCCTCGATGAAGACCTTCGCCCGCCGCGACGGCTCCGGCGACGACGCGGGCTGGATCCTGGACGGCGCGAAACGCTGGATCGGGCTCGCCTCCGTGGCCGGCGTGCTTGTGGTGTGGGCCATGACCGACGACGGCGTGCGCGGCTTCCTCGTCCCCGCCGGCACCGCGGGCGTCACCGCGACGCCGATCGGGCAGAAGCTCTCGATGCGCGCCTCCATCCAGTGCGACATCACGTTCGACGCCGTCCGGCTGGGCCAGGAGTCGCTGCTGCCCGCGGCGCGCGGGCTGAGGGGTCCCTTCTCCTGCCTCAACGAGGCTCGGTACGGGATCGCGTGGGGAGCTATGGGCGCCGCGCGGGATTCCTATGAGGCCGCGCTGGCGTACTCCCAGGAGCGGCTGCAGTTCGGCAAGCCGCTGGCCGGGTACCAGCTGACGCAGGAGAAGCTGGTGAACATGGTCCTGGAGATCCAGAAGGGCACGCTTCTGGCCCTGCACCTGGGCCGGCTCAAGGACGCCGGCAGGCTGCGTCCGGAGCAGATCTCGCTCGGCAAGCTGAACAACGTGCGGGAGGCACTCAGCATTGCCCGGGAGGCGCGCACGATTCTGGGCGGCAACGGCATCACGCTGGACCATTCCCCGCTGCGGCATGCCGCCAACCTGGAATCCGTCCGGACCTACGAGGGCACCGACGAGGTCCACACCCTGATCCTGGGCCAGCACATCACGGGTCTCCCCGCGTTCCGCTGAGAGCCGCGGAGTATTTCGCGGCAGTGCTTCCGTGTCCGCTCCTCACGCGATACGGATGAGGCCAGATGCAAGTGGTGACTGCTGGGTTTTCGGGTAGCCAACACTCGTGTTCTCCCGGGGGCGCATTCGTACAGTGGTGCCATCGCCACCGGAGCAGAGGCAGCCAAATAGCCCACGGCACTTCTTCTCTGGCCGGTCGAACCGACGTCGTCCCGCCCGTCCCAGACACAGGAGCTGAGCACCCTGCGTGCCCGACGGGCGGAACGGGCTGCCAAGTAAAGGGGGACATCATGAGTCTCAACGCAAAGCCAGCCGCGTGGACACTTCGTTTCTTTCCGGCACGTCACGCCACTGCCGGCGCGGGCGGGGACGGCCAGGACAGTTCCGCTTCCGACTTTGGACCCCACCGGCACCGGGCCCGCATCAGCGCGGCACTCGTCCTGGACCGCGACCGGCTTCAGGAGAGCACGGGGACGGTCCAGTCGTGGAAGTTCCACGACTTCGTCAGCACCTTCCAGCTCATGCTTCCCCACCGGGTCGAAAAGATTCACCAGGCCCTGGCCGTCGGGGACTGGGAGGGCGCGCGCCTGGCCGCCCAAAGCCTGTCCTGGTCCGCGTCCAAGGCCGGTGCGTGCCGGCTCGAACTCATCGCCGACCTCATCGATGCCGACCTCCAGTCCGGACGCAAGAGCCGGGCACGGGAGACGGCCTGCCTCCTCCAAGGCGCCGCCACCGAACTGGCAACAGCCCTCGCCCTGCTGACCGCCGGCTGAGCGGGGCCGGCCACCACAGGACACTGCCCAAAGACCAAACACGCTCCACGAATCAGAGCGTCACCGGGGTCCCAGAGGCTCAGGCGGAGAATCCGCCGTCGGCCTTGACCAGCTGCCCGGACATCCAGCGGCCCTCGGGCGAGAGCAGGAACGCGACGGAGCCGGCCACGTCCGCCGGTGTGCCCAGCCGGCCGCCGGGGTGCCGGCGGGCCAGTTCGTCACGGAGCGGCTCATCCATCCAGCCGGTATCCACCGGCCCCGGGTTCAGGACGTTGGCGCTTATCCCGAGCGGGCCGAGTTCGCGGGCGGCGGCGATGACGATCCGGTCCAGGGCGCCCTTTGATGCCCCATAGGGCAGGTTGAAAGCAGTATGGTCGCTGGTCAGGGCCACGATGGCGCCGCCGTCGGGACCGGCCTGCCGGGCGAAAGCGGCAATCAACTGCCAGCTGGCCCGGGTGTTGACCGCAAAGTGCCTCTCGAAGCTCTCCAGGGACGTGTCCAGGATGGAGGAGTCCACGGATTCTGCGTGGCTGAGCACCAGGCCCTGCAGGATTCCGGCCTCCGCCGCAGCGGCGGACATCAGCCGGTCCACGGCGTCCGCGTCCTGGAAATCCGCCGGCAGCGCCACAACGGCGGCGCCGATCGCCTGGAGCTCGGCGGTGAGGCGTTCGACGTCGTCCGGCTGGACTCCCCACGGCATCCGGGCGTCGTAGGCCTGCCAGTACGTCAGCACGAGGTCCCAGCCGTCCGCGGCGAGGCGGCGTGCGATGCCCGCGCCGATTCCGGCGAGCCTGCCGACCCCGGTGACAAGGGCCCTCTTACGTCCGTCGGGTGAGCTCATGCCGAACAGCCTAGCGGTGGCGGCCGCCGCGGCGCCTGCTAAGTGCGGGACCCGCTAAGTGCGGTGCCTACAAGGAGGCTGAGGGAGTGGAGACGGCGGCCCGGACGTCCCGCTCGGCAACCGGCTCGGGGGCAAGGTCCGGCTCCGGCCCCAGCGGATCCCGCCGCAGGGCCACGAGCCAGCACACCAGCAGGGCCAGGGCGCAGAAGACGCCGGCGCTGGAGGCCATGATCCACACCCCGGGCGTCTGAATGTCGAGGTTTTCGGCGCCGAGGGCCGTACCGATGGTCTTGGGCGAGAACAGGAATACGAGGATCGACAGACCCAGCACGCCGCCCATGGTCCAGCGCATCCCGACGTACCGGCGCGGAGCTTCCCGCAGGGTCCAGGCGAAAGCCGGAAAGACCGCCGCGACCCACACCCAGTGGTGGGACCACGAGACCGGGCTGATCAGCAGCATGGTGAGCGCGGTCGCCGCTACGGCCACGACGCGGGCACCCTGATCGCTGGCGGCCTTGATCACTGCGGCGCCCACGGCCACAACCGCCAGGCTCAGCAGCAGCCACGGCACGGTGACGTGCGCTTCCGGGACCCCGAAGTGCAGCAGGGCGCCCTTAATGGACAGGTTGTCCACATAGCCTGCTCCCCCCATCCGGGAGGTGTCGGGCAGCATCTGGAGCCAGAACTGCAGGGATTCGGCGGGCCGGAGCAGCCAGCCGGCCGCCACGGTGGCGGTGAAGCCGGCCGCCATGTTGCCCAGCCCGCGCCAGTCCTTGCGGACCAGAAAGTAGAGCCCGAACACCAGGGGCGTCAGCTTGATGCCGGCGGCGACGCCCACCAGGAAGCCGCTGCCGGGGAAACCGCGGGCCCAGCGCCGGTTGCGGGCCAACAGGTCCACGGCGATCAGGCCCATCAGCAGGGCGTTGATTTGGCCGAACACCAGGGTCTCGCGCCAGGGACCCAGGTTCAGCACCGCCAGGACCAGGACGGCGGCGGCCCAGCCGTTGCCCGGTGCCCGGAAGGTGTCGCGCCAGGAGGTTTTCGCGTTCCAGTACCGGACCGTTCGGACCGCGGCCAGGATCGCCACCCCGGCTCCGGCGGCGTTGAACAGGGTCAGCGCCGCCGGCAGGGGCAGCCGGGCCAAGAGGCCGAAGACGATGGCGGCGAACGGCGGGTAGGTAAACATCAGCGCCGGTCCGCCGGCCCAGTCCACGTTGCCCGCATACAGCGCTGAGGGTGCCGCGCCGGCGTCGTTGAGGATTTTGCCGCCGTACCAGTAGACGCTGAAGTCCAGGCCGTGCTTGCCCCAGACTCCGAGCGAGATCCAGATGAAGTAGGCCACCGCGGCGATGGCCGGGATGACGGAGAGCCGGAACAGGTGCGGGACGGGTGAATACCGCGCCGGGCTGCGGTCTGAAACGGGCACTGACATGTACTCCCCCATCGGGCTGCTGATGTAGGCGCTGGCCGTTTGGTCGGTTCCGTCCAGGGCGGCGCAAACGCGCCCTCGCTGTCGGGTCAGTCTACAGAACAGCTACGCCGGGACCGGGACGGACTCCGGCTTCCGGGCGTCCTTGCGGATGGTGGCGCTGATGACGGCGGCGATGGTGCACATGGCCGCGGCGGCGAACCAGGCGTAGGTGTACTGGCCGGTGGCGTCCCGGACCGCCCCGGCAGCCAGGGCAGCGGCGGCCGCGCCGAGCTGGTGGGCCGCGAACACCCAGCCGAACACGACGCTCCCGTCGGCACCGAACACCTGGCGGCAGATCGCGGCGGTCGGCGGCACCGTGGCGACCCAGTCCAGGCCGTAGATGACCACGAACACGATCATGCTGGGCTGGACGGTGGCGCTGAGCAGCAGCGGCAGGACCAGCAGCCCGATCCCGCGGAACTGGTAGTACACGGCGAGCAGGATCCGGGGGTTGAAGCGGTCCGTGAGCCACCCGGAGGCGATGGTGCCGATGATGTCGAAGAGGCCGACGACGGCGAGCAGGCCCGCCGCGGTGGTTTCGGGCATTCCGTGGTCGTGGGCGGAGGGGATGAAGTGGGTGCCGATCAGCCCGTTGGTGGTCGCGCCGCAGATCGCGAAGCCGGCCACCAGGGCCCAGAAGGTACGCACTTTGCTGGCCCGTTTGAGGACCTGCAGGGCACGGACCGCGGCGTTCCGGCGGGGCTCCTGCTCTTCCTGCCCGGCGGCCGGTCCTGTCGGTTCGGGTCCGCTGGATTCCGTGCCGGCGTTCGGGCCGGGGGCCGGCGGCGTCGCCCCGTAGGGCAGCACGCCGACGTCGGCCGGTGAGTTCTTCAGGAACATCAGCACGAGCGGCACCACGGCCAGCGCGCCGGCACCGATCAGGAGCGAGGCCTGCCGCCAGCCCGGGTCCTGGGCAAGGGCGGCGATGAAGGGCAGGAACACGAGCTGTCCGGCGGCGCTGCCGGCGGTGAGGATGCCGATGACCAGGCCGCGGCTCTTGGCGAACCAGGTGTTGGCGATGGTCGCGGCGAAGACCAGCGCCATGGACCCGGTGCCGAGCCCGATCAGCAGCCCCCAGGTCAGCAGGATCTGCCAGGACTGGGTCACGAGGACCGTCAGTGCGCTGCCGGCGCCGATCAGCATCAGGGCCACGGCCGTGACTGCGCGGATGCCGAAGCGTTCCATGAGCGCTGCCGCGAACGGTGCCGTGAGCCCGAAAAGCACGAGGTTGATGCTGACCGCGGCGGAGAGCACGGTGGTGGACCAGCCGAACTCGTTCTGCAGCGGCACCATCAGCACACCCGGGGCCGCCCGGAACCCGGCCGCGCCGACCAGCGCGAGGAAAGCCACAGCGGCGACGGTCCACGCCGGGTGGATGCGGCGGCGGACCGGCGCCGGGGTCACGGTGGTTTCGGGGGCATTCATGCGGCGGTTCCGTTCTGGACAGGGGTCCCGGTGCCGGCCGAGGCCAGCGGCACGGGGTCCGCGGTGCGGGAGAGGCTGTGCCAGCTCGTGTTGGCGGCCGTCAGCGGTTCCCCGCAGGCCGTGCACGTGTCAGCCGAGGAGGTCCTCTCCCCGCAGCCGCTGTGGATGACGAACATGTGTGCCTGCCCGGACGGCGCCGGGAGATGCTTTTCGGCCCAGATCACGACGGCGTTGAGCACCGGGAGGGCGTCTTCGCCCATGGCGGTGAGGACGTATTCCTGGCGGGTGCGGCCGCCGTCGTCGTAGGGCCTCCGGGCCAGGA
>NZ_KI914931.1:25328-27848 GCF_000520575.1 Arthrobacter sp. I3 | reverse complement strand
CGCCGTCGTCGTAGGGCCTCCGGGCCAGGAGCCCGGCGGCGACGAGCCCGGCGAGCCGCTTGGTGAGCACGGAATCGGCCGCTCCCAGCCGCTGTTTCATGGCATCGAAGCGGCCGTTGCCGAAGAACACCTCGCGCAGGACGAGCACGCTCCAGGGATCGCCCAGGATGTCGAGGCCGCGGGCCATGCTGCAGGTCCGTTGGGACCAGTCGGATCTAAGTGCCATGCGGCCACCCTAGCTGACTCTCTTAGAGAAAGCTAGGGTGGTCCGACGGAATGGCGCGGGCGCCGGGGTCGGCTGCAGGTGCAGCTACGGTGCGGCTAGCTGCCGGCGGCCAGGGAGGAAATCGCGGCGTCGAGGTCGGCGATCAGGTCCTCCACGTCCTCGATGCCGCACGAGAGCCGGATCAGGTTGACCGGGACCGCCAGTTCCGTGCCCTTGACCGAGGCGTGCGTCATTTCGGACGGGTAGTTCATGAGCGATTCGATCCCGCCCAGGGACTCCGCCAGGGTGAACACGGAGGTCGATTCGGCCACCTTGCGGGCCGCGGCCTCGCCCCCCTTGAACTGCACGGAGATCATGCCGCCGAACTTCTTCATCTGCTTTTTGGCCAGCTCGTGGCCGGGGTGGGTGGGCAGGCCCGGGTAGAGCACGGCCTCCACTTCGGGGCGCTCCAGCAGCCATTCGGCCACGGCCTGGGCGTTGTCGCTGTGCCGGTCCATGCGCACCCCGAGGGTCTTGAGCCCGCGGGTGGTGAGGAAAGCGTCCATCGGCCCGGACACGGCGCCGACGGCGAACTGGACGAAGCCGATCTTCTCGGCGAGGTCCGGGTCGTTGACCACGATCGCGCCGCCGACGACGTCGGAGTGCCCGCCGATGTACTTGGTGGTGGAATGCACCACCACATCGGCGCCGAGGGCCAGCGGGGTCTGCAGGTACGGGGAGGCGAAGGTGTTGTCCACCACGAGGAGCGCGCCGGCGTCGTGCGCCACCTTGGCGAGCGCCTCGATGTCGGTGATCTTCATCATCGGGTTCGACGGCGTCTCCACCCACACCAGGCGGGTCTTGCCTCCACCGTCGGCCGTGCCGCCTGCGGCGACGGCGGCAGCGACGGCGTCGAGGTCGGACATGTCCACCGGGGTGTTGCCGATGCCCCACTCCCCCAGGACCCGGCTGATCAGCCGGTACGTGCCGCCGTAGGCGTCGTTGCCGAGCACAATGTGGTCACCGGGGCGGGTGAGGGCGCGGATCATCGAGTCCTCGGCGGCCAGGCCGGAGCCAAAGGAGAAAGCGGCGCTCCCGCCTTCCAGGGCCGCCAGCTGCTCCTGCAGCGAGTCACGGGTCGGGTTGGTGCCACGGCCGTATTCGTAACCGGCCCGCAGCCCGCCGATGCCGTCCTGGGCATAGGTCGAGGAGAAGTGCACGGGGGGCACCACCGCCCCGGTGCGGGGCTCAAACGCCTGGCCGGCGTGGATGGCGCGGGTGTTGAAACCCTGGTTATTCGAGGACGGGTTTTCAGGCACAGACATGGGACTCCTTGAACTGGTCAGTTGCTGAGGTACGCGAGGAGGTCGTGGCGGGTCAGGATTCCCACCGGGGCGCCGACAAACGTCACCATGAGGGTGTCGGCGTCGGAGAGGAGTTCGCGGGCGGTCGAGATCGATTCGAGGGAGCCGATCACGGGAAGCCGTGCTTCCATGTGTTCGGAGATTTTGTCCGAGAGCTTGGCCTCGCCGCGGAAGAGCTTGGCCGTGAGGGTGCGTTCATCCACGGCGCCCAGTACCTCGCCCATGACGACGGGCGGTTCCTGGGACAGGACGGGGATGTGCGAGACGCCGTACTCGTTCATGATGTTGATGACGTCGCGGACGGACTCGTTCGGGTGGATGTGGACGAGGTCCGGGAGTTCACCGGTCTTGGCCTTGAGGATCTCGCCCACCGACGCCTCGTCCCCGCCGGCCAGGAAGCCGTAGGAGCGCATCCACTGGTCGTTGAAGATCTTGGCCAGGTAGCCGCGGCCGGAGTCCGGCAGGATGACCACGACGACGGCGTCGGCCGGGAGGTCCTTGGCGACTTCCATGGCGGCCACGACGGCCATGCCCGAGGAGCCGCCCACCAGCAGGCCTTCCTCGCGCGCCAGCCGGCGCGTCATCGCGAAGGAGTCGGCGTCGCTGACGGCAATGACGTCGTCCGGGACCGACTTGTCGTAGTTGGCCGGCCACATGTCCTCCCCGACGCCCTCGACAAAGTACGGGCGTCCCGTGCCGCCGGAGTACACCGAGCCGGCGGGATCCGCGCCGATGATCTTCACGACGCCGCCCTCTTCCCCGGGGCGCCCGGCGGAGACTTCCTTGAGGTACCGGCCGGTGCCGGTGATCGTGCCGCCGGTCCCGGCGCCGATCACGCAGTGGGTGATGCGTCCGTCGGTGTCGTGCCAGATCTCAGGGCCCGTGGTCTCATAGTGGCTGGCCGGGGCGGCGGGGTTGGAGAACTGGTCCGGCTTGTAGGCGCCGGGGATT
>NZ_KI914931.1:14712-25228 GCF_000520575.1 Arthrobacter sp. I3 | reverse complement strand
GGGGATTTCGGTGACGAGCCGGTCGGAGACGCCGTAGTAGCTTTGCGGGCTGTCCGGCGGGACGGCGGTGGGCGTGACCACCACTTCCGCGCCGTAGGCCTGGAGCACGGCCCGCTTGTCCTCGCCGACCTTGTCCGGCACGACGAAGATGCAGCGGTAGCCCTTCTGCTGCGCCACGAGCGCCAAACCGACGCCGGTGTTGCCCGAGGTGGGCTCCACGATCGTGCCGCCGGGCAGGAGCTGGCCCGTTCGTTCGGCCTCCTCGATCATCTTGACCGCAATGCGGTCCTTGATCGAACCGCCGGGGTTCAGGTATTCGAGCTTCACCAGGACCGTGGCTGCGATGCCATCGGTCACGTGGTTGAGTTTGACGAGCGGCGTATGGCCAATGAGGTCCAGGACGGACGGGGCGTACTTCATAGGTACAAAGTTACCGTCTCCGGCGCGGCGGGCACGTCGGCGCGGCCACGGCGCTGCCACGGCGCTGAAAGGTGCGAGGATATGGCGGTGAAGAGGATCGCCCGGCTGAAGAAGTTCAGGAGCTACGCGCTGCCCGCGGGCATGCTGCTGGCCGGGTGCGCGGCGCTGGCGTCCGGACTGCTGCCGGTCCCCGCCTTCCAGGCGCTGGCAGCACGCACCGTGCCGATACTGGCGTTTGTGGTGGCGATGTCCCTCGTCACCGAGCTGGTGGATGAGGCCGGGCTCTTCCGCGTCGTCACGGAGCGGCTGGCCGCCCTGGGCCGCGGCCGGGTCCTCTTGCTGTGGTTCCTCGCCATCGCCCTCGCCACCGTTTCCACGGTGTTCCTGTCGCTGGATACGACGGCGGTGCTGGTGACTCCCGTCGTCGTGCTGCTGGCCATTCACGCCCGCATTCCGCCGCTCCCGTTCGCGCTGACCACCGTGTGGCTGGCGAATACGGCCTCGCTGCTGCTGCCGGTCTCCAACCTGACCAACCTGCTCGCGCAGGAGCGGCTCAACCTCAGCCCCGCCGCGTTCGCTTCGCTCGTGTGGGCCCCGGCCCTGGTGGGCATCCTCGTGCCGCTGGTGCTCCTGTGGCTGGCGTTCCGGAAGGACCTGCGCGGCACGTACGGCCCCCAGCCCGTCCATAAGGTCCGGGACCGGGTACTGCTCTACTCGGCGTCGGGGGTCATGGTGGTCCTGCTCCCGGCGCTTGTCTCCGGGGTTCCGGTGCAGATCCCGGCACTCGCGGCGGCTGCGGCGCTGCTCCTGCTCTTCCTCTGGCGGCGGCGCTCCGTCCTGCGCTGGTCCATGATTCCCTGGCGCCCGCTGATGCTCACGTCCGGACTGTTCATGGTGGTGGAGACCCTGCACGCCAACGGGCTCACCCAGTTCCTGACCGGGATCGCCGGCACGGGCGAGAGCCTGCCGTCGCTCCTGCAGCTCGCCGGCCTGGGCGCCGGGGCAGCCAACGCGGTCAACAACCTCCCCGCCTATCTGGCCCTGGAACCGGTGGGCGGCTCCCCGGCCCGGCTGGCGGCCCTGCTGATCGGCGTGAACCTGGGGCCTCTCGTGACCCCCTGGGCGTCCCTGGCCACGCTGCTGTGGCACGAGCGGCTCCGCTCCCTGAACGTGGAGATCCGCTGGGGAGGCTTCGCCCTCGCCGGCGTGGCCGCCGTCGTCCTCACCGTCCCGTTGGCGGTCGTGGCGCTGTGGCTCACTACCGGGATGCAGTGAGGTGGATGCACTGCGGGCCGGCGTGCCCGGCGCGTCAGGCGCCGATGTCGTTCCCGGCGTTCGCTGCCCCGGCGCCGCCCTCACGCGGGGCGTTCTGCCAGAGGCCGACCACATTGCCCTCAGTGTCCCGGAAGTAGGCGGCCCAGCCCATGGTGCCGATTGCCTCGCGCGGTAAGACGGTGCTGCCGCCCAGGGCATTGATCTTCGCCAACGCCGCGTCGATGTCATCGACATCCACAGTGACCACCGGGGATGTGAGGTCGCCTTCGCGGCGGAACATGCCGCCGTTGATGGAGCCCGGTACGGAGGGCATGCCGTTGGCATCCGTCGGCGTCGTCTTGATCATGGCGTAGCTCATCTCCGGCACCTGGCTTACCTCCCAGCCGAACGCCGAACTGTAGAACTCCCGTGCGCGGCCCTCGTCTTCTGCGGGGATTTCGAAATGAACCACTCCACCAGCCATCACACTCTCCTAAGAACAAGGATTCGGTGCCAAGAAGCGGGCGCGGACACACCACGCCACTAGCCGGATTTTAGCCCCGGCAGCGCGGGAGGTTAAGGGCCGTACGGCCCCTGCACCGTTGCCGCGGATGACGCTGCTGTCAGCGGGCCGTGGGAACATGTTCGAATGAGCCTTGCAGACGCCCCCGCAGGCATTGCGGCCGCGGCGGACGCCTCATTGCGGTGGCACCCGGGCGGCCCGTTCGACTTGATGCAAACCATCGGCACGCTGCTGCGCGGCCACGGCGACCCGTCCATCCGCACCGCCCCGGACGGGATCTGGTTCGCGTTCACGACGCCCCGCGGTCCGGCCACGCTGCGCCTGGCAACGGCCGGGACGCGGGCTGACCCTGCCGTGGACGCGCAGGCCTGGGGTCCCGGAGCGGGGGACGCCGTCGATTCCGTCCCGCGCATGCTCGGGAGCGACGACGACTGGTCCGGCTTCGACGAGCCCGCATTCCACGCCACCCTCCCGCGCATGGTGGTTGAAGCCCGACGCCGGAACCTCGCGATCCGGCTGCCTGCAACCGGCAGGATGATCGATTCACTCGTGCCGACCATCCTGGAGCAGAAGGTCACCGTTATCGAGGCCCGCCGCGGATACCGCTATCTGATGTACCGCTTCGGGACGGCGGCGCCGGGCGCCGGCACCGTCGCGCCCGCCAATCTGCTGGTCCAGCCGACGGCCGCGCAGTGGCTGCACATCCCGTCCTGGGAATGGCACAAGGCCGGCGTGGGCCCGCAGCGGTCGGGAACCGTCATGCGGGCGCTGCGTTCGGCCGCCGCGCTGGAACGGCTCGCCGCCCTCCCCGCCGCGGAGGCGGCGGCCAAGCTGCAGACCCTGCCCGGAATCGGGGTCTGGACGGCGGCGGAGGTGGTGCAGCGCACGCACGGCTGCCCGGATTCGATCTCGGTCGGCGACTACCACCTTGCGGCCTACGTGGGCGCCGCCCTGACCGGCCGCCGGACAGACGACGCCGGCATGCTCAGGCTGCTGGCTCCATGGGCGGGGCACCGGCAGCGGGTGGTCCGGATGATCGGGCTGAGCGGCTTCCGGAAACCGACATTTGGCCCGCGCATGACCATCCAGGACCACCGCGGCCACTGACCTCAGGAGCAACGCCGGGCCGTCAGCCGCCGGACTGGAGGCCCAGCCGGGCCGCGGCCTCCTGGCGCATGTCAACCTTGCGGATCTTGCCGGAGACGGTCATCGGGAAGCTCTCCCGGACATCCACGTAGCGCGGGATCTTGTAATGTGCCAGCTTGCCGCGGCAGAACTCGGCCAGGCTGGCGGCGTCCATCGGCGCGGCCCCCGGCTTCAAAATGACGCAGGCCATCAGTTCCTCGCCGTACTTCGTGTCCGGGACACCGATCACCTGCACGTCCTGGATGTCCGGGTGGGTGTAGAGGAATTCCTCGATTTCGCGCGGATAGACGTTCTCGCCGCCGCGGATCACCATGTCCTTGATCCGGCCCTCGATCACGATGTACCCGTCCGCGTCCATCCGGGCGAGGTCCCCGGTGTGCATCCAGGCGTCGGCGTCGATCGCCTCGGCGGTCTTGTCAGGCTGGTTCCAGTACCCGCGCATCACCGCGTAGCCGCGCGTGCAGAGTTCGCCGATCCCGCCGCGCTCCAGCACCTCTCCCGTGACCGGGTCCACGATCCGGCTCTCCAGGTTCGGCATGGTCCGGCCCACGGTCTCGGTGCGCTGGGCCATGGTGTCCACGCTCCGGGTCATCGTGGACACCGGCGAGGTCTCCGTCATGCCGTAGCAAATGGCGACGTCTTTCATGTTCATTTCCGTGATGACCCGGTTCATCACCTCGATGGGACACAGCGAGCCGGCCATGACGCCCGTGCGCAGTGTGGAGAGGTCGTAGGACGCGAAGTCCGGCAGGGCGAGCTCGGCGATGAACATGGTCGGCACGCCGTACAGCGAGGTTCCGCCGAAGTCCTGCACAGCTTCCAGCGCCGCGGCCGGCGAGAACGACCGGCCGGGGATGATGGTGGCGGCCCCGTGGCTGAGCGCCGCAAGGTTCCCGATCACCATGCCGAAGCAGTGATAGAAGGGCACCGGGATCACCACGCGGTCGTGTTCCGTGTAGCCCAGCTGCTCGCCGATCGAAAAGCCGTTGTTAAGGATGTTGTGGTGCGTCAGTGTGGCGCCCTTCGGGAACCCCGTGGTGCCGGAGGTGTACTGCAGGTTGACGGGGTCCTGCGCGTCCAGTGCCGCCATGCGCGCTTTCAGCTCGGAGTGTCCGACGTCGTCGGCCCGCTTGAGCAGCTCGGCATAGGTGCGCTCCGCCTCAGTGCCGGGTTCGCCGGCGGTCAGCCCGTCCAGGCCGGCGTCCGGGAGGAAGACCAGCTCGCGCAGGTCCGGGCATGCCGCCAGCGCCTGCCGCGCCATCCCGGTGTAGTCGCTGTTCCGGTCCGACGGCGCGCTGACCAGCATGCGCATGCCGTTCTGGGTGACCACAAACTCGAGCTCATGGCTGCGGTATGCGGGGTTGACGTTGACCAGGATCGCCCCGACCTTCGCGGTGGCGTACTGCAGGATGGTCCACTCGGCGCAGTTGGGGCTCCAGATGCCGATCCGCTCGCCCTTCGCGACGCCCAGGGCGAGGAGCGCACGTGCCAGCCGGTCGACGTCGTCGTTCAACTTGGTGTAACTCCACCGCCGGGCCTCTTCGCCGGGTACCGCGGCCGCCTCGATCAGGGCATCGTGGTACGGGAACCGCGCCGCGATCCGTTCGAAGTTCGCGCCAATGGTTTCCTCGAGCAGCGGGACGTCAGTGTCCCCGGCTGTGTAAGCAAGCATGGTGTGACGCTACCAACAGTGCGGGGGCAAAAGAAGAGCAAAGCTTGGAAGTCCTATGAAATCTTGGGTCATGTTCCGGCGCCTGCGCGGCAGCCCGGTAGGGTGATTGCCATGAGTGCACCCGTTGACCTTCAGGCCATTTTCATCCCCAACGACGGCGAATTCTTCCGCGTGAAGCTCGCCCTGGACATCGCGATCGACGAGGTGGTCAACGAGCCCGGCTGCATCCGCTACGAGCTCACCGAGGCCAGCGAGGACAAGCTCGTCCTGACCGAACGGTGGGCCAGCCAGGCGGACCTGGACAAGCACTCCAAGGGCACGGCCGTCCAGGACCTCAACGAATCCCTCAGCGCGCTGCTGGCCGAGCCGGTCAAGCTCGAAGGGCTCTAACCCACGCTTCCAACCACAACGCGGGGTCACTCCGCGCCCATCCCTGAGGGATTTATGGGCGCGGAGTGACCCCGCGTTGGTCAAGCCTGGGATTAAGCCGTGGAGGTTCAGGCCTCCGGGATCTGGGTGCCGTCCTGCTTGGCCGCAGCCGCGGCGGCCTCGGCCTGGGACCGGGCCACGTGGGCGTGGACTTCTTCCATGTCCAGGGCCTTGACGGCGTCGACCACCTGCTCGAGCTGCTGCGCGTTCAGTGCGCCAGGCTGCGAGAACACCAGGACCTTTTCGCGGAAGGCCATCAGCGTGGGAATCGACGTGATGCCGGCCTCGGCGGCGAGCTGCTGCTCGGCTTCGGTGTCGACCTTGGAGAAGACGACATCCGGGTGCTTCTCTGAGATCGCCGAGTACGTGGGGCCGAACTGCTTGCACGGGCCGCACCATTCGGCCCAGAAATCGACGAGGACAATGTCGTTATCCTCGACTGTCGATGCGAACTGTTCACCTGTGATGTCTACGGTAGCCATGAGTCAACGGTACGGGAGCGGGCACGGATTGTCCCCGGCATTTCGCTGTTGGCACATCCGGGAGGGGCTGTAGGCAGGTCACGCCCAGGCGTGCGGGGCCGGACGCCTGGCGCCGGGCAGGGCGTTGGTTTCGCGCCACTCGTGGATCCACCCGGGCAGCTCCAGATCCGCCGGCGGGGCGCCGAACTCGCGGATGATCTCCTCCTGGCTGACGGGCTTGCCCTTGCTCAGAAGCCGGGTGGCGATATAGGCCCTCGCGTACACTTCGCCGTCCACCACCATCCGCTGCTCGAAGTAGATGGCTTTCGAGTCGAGGCCGATGATCCGGGATTCGATCGTGTACTGCTGCCAGAGCTGCAGCGAACGGCGGAACGCGATGGTCTCCCCCGCCGCGACCGGGGTCCAGCCCCGGCGGCGCATCTTCTTCCAGGTGCCGCTGCGGGCCATGAGATCGAAGCGCCCGAGGTCCATGAGTGAGAAGTACATGCCGTTATTGACGTGCAGGGCGATATCGATGTCCGTGGGCAGTACCCGCAGCGGCAGCGAGGAGTTGTCCCAGATGCTCAGCGGTGAGCGGCGTGAGGACGTGAACAGCAGCAGGAGAGTCCGGAACAGGAGATGCATGAGTCATATGTTACCCGCGGGTAACAAGCGTGCCAAGGGGTGAGTGCCGGAACCTAGCTGTGCGCCGACAGAACCGAGACGGTGGCCTTGGCGCCAACGCCGCGAATCGTCCAGCAGTTCCCGGTGCCGATCACGTCCAGCTCCTCCAGGTCCGCGTGGTGCAGGACCAGGGCAGTGTTCTCATCCACGGCGACCGCGCGGTCCACAAGGCCTTTTGCCACCGCCCCAACGGCCCGGCCGAGGGTTCCCGCCTGGGCGGCGTGCACGTCGACGGCGAAAGGCACCAGGCCCAGCCCGTCGCGGATCTCCACTTCTTCCAGGCCCTCCGACCAATCCGCCGGGCAGACCTCGGTGCCGCGGATCCGGTAGCCGCCCACGATCGCCCGCACCGGCGCCACCATCGCGCCGGCTGAGAATCCCATATACGGCACACCGTCGGAGACCAGTCTGCGGATGGGCTGCGCTGACGGCAGCAAGCCTTCCAGGTAGCCCGGCGTCGGCCCGCCCCCGACGACGATGCCGTCGACGTCGTCGAACGCGGCAGGGTCCGCGCCCCGGTTGAAGCCGAGGAGGACCGGGACGACCTCGCAGGCTGTCCGGGACTGCAGCGGATCCAGATAGGCAGGCAGGAAATATTCCGAGCTGCCCTCATGGTCAAAGAGAACCACAGCGACGCGCGGAACCCTGCCGGAGGCCCGGTGCCGGAGTTCCCTGACGAAGCGGTCGAAGACGGCAGGTGCGGTTACGGTGTCCGGGCCGCCGCCAACAAGCAGGATGGTCATGGTTCAACGTACCCGGATCCACGGCAATCGCAATGAGCCCGGCGCGGGCGGCTCCGAGGACCTGTAGCGATTGACCGGCCCGGACTGCGAGGAACATAATCGGAATCGGCACTAGCTTCACCCCACGACTGCGCCGACCATGAGGCCGACGGCAGAGCATTCAACGGAAAGCGGTCGACACTATGAGTACTGCCCATCACCCTGTCACTGCGACCGGCTGGACCGGTTGGGTCCGTTTCGCCGGGGTCATTCTGATCATCAACGGCGTTTTCAGCGGCCTTCAAGGCCTCGTCGCGCTCACCGGACCCGACACCTACTATTTGTCGACCCCGGGAACCCTGTTCCTCTTCGATGCGAAGGGGTGGGGCTGGTGGAATGTCGCCCTCGGGGTGCTCTTGATCCTCACCGCCGTCGCGCTCTTCGCCGGCGCTACGTGGGCTCGAGTCGTTGGCGTCGTCGTTGCCGGCTTCAGTGCGGTCGTTCAACTGATGCTCATTCCGCAGCAGCCGTGGTGGTCCGTCATCGTCATCGCCATGGACGTGCTGATCATCTACGCGATCATCGCCCACGGCGAGGAACTGAAGGCCGAGCAAGCACCTCCGACAACCAATCCGTAGGGCACCGGCGCCATCAGCCTGCAACAATCAGCTCCACTTCGTAGCCGTCCGCATTCACGAGGTAGGCGGCGAAGTGGGCGGGGCCGCCTGCGTGCGGATACTTGTCCGGAAATAATTCCGTCCAGCCGCGGCTCAGTCCCTCCGCCGCTATGGCGTCCACGTCGGCCCGGACTGGTGAATCGGGACCCGGTGCAAACGGACCTGGTGCAACCGGAATATCAGCCATCAGAACAGTATCCGCTGGAACAGGATGTGGTCCTGCCAGGATCCGGCAATCCGAAGGTACTGGGCTGCCAGGCCAATCTCCTCAAAGCCAGCGCGCTTCAGGATCCGCTGGGACGCGGCGTTGTGCGGGAGGGTTGAGGCCTGCAGCCGGTGCAGCCCCAGTTCGTTGCGCGCGGTCTGGAGGGCGAACTCCACCGCGGCCGAGCCAATTCCCCGCCCCGTCACGTCCTTGTCCACCCAGTAGCCGAGGTGGGCGCTGAGGAATGGCCCCCGGACAATCCCGCTGAGGTTGATCACCCCGATGATGCGGGAGCCTTCCACGAGGACCCAGGGCGCATCCGTTCCCGCGATGAACAACCCGAGCTTGGATTCAATGCTGGCGGCCTGTCCCTCTGCGGTGAAGAATTCCTCAAACCGCAGCGGTTCCCAGGGCGCCAGGTGCTCCCGGTTCCGCCGGTAGGCATCGGCCAGGGGGCCGGCGTCGGACCTGCGCAGCACCCGCACGCACACGGTATGCGTCAAAGCGACGCTGTTCTCGGTCATCCGCAGACTCTAACGGTCATCCCGAACGGCTTCAATCAGCGTGCGCCAGTCACGGGAGTCTCGGCGGTGTGCCTGCTGGGGTTCTCAGGCGCTGGGATCGTCGTCGTCCTCGTTCGGATCGGTGCCGCGAACGGTCACACTCTGCACGCCGGGCACATCCAGGAGGTAGGGGACGAGTTCCCGCAGCGGAAGATGACCATGGAAGCGGATATCCATGAGGACGATCGGCTTTTGTTCATCGCCCGCCTTATTGATGCTCAGGATCGACGAGCTGAACCCCATATTCGTGGCGATCTCCAACACCTGCCGCAGCACGCCCCGGTTGTCGTCATAGCCCAGGTGCAGGACCCGGTGGGCGTCGGGGGTCGGGATCTTCCTGATCACGGGAGAAACGACGTACAACGTGATGAGGTGGAAAGCCGTCAGCGAAACAGCCAGGGACAGCATTCCGGCCCCGCACGCCATGCCGACGGCGGCAGAAACCCAAATGCTGGCGGCCGTCGTCAGGCCGCGGACCACGTTCCGTCCCTTGAAAATCACCCCGGCCCCGAGGAAGCCGATGCCGCTGACGATTTGGGCTGCAATACGGGACGGGTCCATGGTGGCCCCGGGCGCCAGCGCGGCGGCGAAGCCGTAGGCGGAGATCAGGGTGAACGTGCACGATCCGAGCCCGACCAGGACGTGGGTGCGGTAGCCAGCGACCTTTTGCCGGACCTGCCGCTCAGTGCCAATCAGGGAGCAGAGGATAAATGTCGCCAGCAGAAGCCCGATTTCCACCAGCGTGGTCGGGGTATATAGCCCGTATGCGTCCTGCATCCCGCCCTCCGACCCGGCCCGAGAGTGGCGTCCCGTCAGTGCCGGAATGCGCCAAGAACTCTCGAATCTGATATTACCGCTGCCCCCTATTGGCAAGTAGCGGCTGTTCTGGCCCGCTCACGGGGCCAGATCCCGGCGGCGCCAGCCGGCGTACCCCAGCGCGGCGAGCGCCGCGGCAGTCACCGTAAGTCCGAGCAACGGCCCGACGGCGCCGGAATCCAGGGGCAGCAGCGGCGAGTGCCGGAACGGGGAGAGCTCCATCAGCCACTCCGGGGAATTCCACAGCACGCCAAATTCACCAAGCGCGACGAAGAGCAGCAGCAGGGCCCAGACCGTCCCGGTGAGCCGGGGCGCCCAGCCGAACACCGCCAGCACCGCCGCGGTCATGACCCAGGCAGCGGGGATCTGGGCGGCAGCGGCCAGTGTGACGCGGCCGAGTTGGTTGGCATCGGCCAGGACGGTGGCTGCGCCGGCCCCGACCGACACTCCCGCCAGCAGCATGAGCACGGCGACGCCTGCCAGCGCCAGGGCGAAATGGCTGGTCGCCCACCGCGGCCGGGTGGTGGCGGTGCCCAGCAGTGCCTCGACGTGGCCGTCGGTCTCCTCGTCACGGAGCCGGCTGGCCGCGGACAGTCCGTAGGCAGCGGCCAGCAGTCCCATGATGCTGATCTCCGCTGCAATGAAGGCGTCCGTCATGGCCTGGGTTCCGCCCAGCATCATGATCAGGTCCTGCGCGTTGGGCGAACTCAACAAGTCCGTGACGTTGCCGGCCAGCGATCCGATCACCACGCCGAACACCACGAAGGCGACAGCCCAGGCCGCCAGCAGCCGGAACTGGAGCCGCACGGCGAGGTCCCCGACCCCGCGGAGCGAGCCGCGAGCCGGGCCGGGGCGCTCCTGGCGCAGGCCGGAGCCGAGGTCCCGACGGGCGCGGAGTGCCAGGGCCACGGGCACGAGTAAGGCGCACAGCGCCAGTGGCAGGC
>NZ_KI914931.1:10886-14612 GCF_000520575.1 Arthrobacter sp. I3 | reverse complement strand
CACCACTGGTCCCCGGCGAAGGCCCGGATCTGCTGGTTCCAGCCGATCGGCGAAAGCCAGGACAGCGCGGAGGGCCCCGGTTCGGCGAGGTCCCCCACCGCCCTCAGCGCATAGGTCACGGCAACGACGCCGAGGCTCATTCCCGTGGCAGCCCGTGCGCTGGCCGTCAGCTGGGCGGTGACCCCGGCCACGGCGCTGAACGCCATGCCGGTGGCAGCCCAGCCCAGTCCGAACGCAATCGAGCCGGCGGCCGGAAGTCCGCCGGCGGCCAAAGACACCGCCGTGACCAGCCCCAGGACAATGCTGGCTCCGAAGCTGATGGTGAGGGCGGCCGCGAGCGGCGCGTCGCGGCCCATCCGGCCGCCGCCCAGGAGCTCGAGCCGCCCGGACTCTTCGTCGCTGCGGGTATGGCGGACGGTGATGAACACCATCAGGACGGCGAGGATGGCAGCCATGAACGCCGTGTACTTGATGAGGGACAGGGCACCGAGGGACGTGGGGTCGTAGACCCTGCCGAAGAGGGCCACGAGCGAGGCCGTGGCGTTCAGGGCCGTCGCGGCCTCGACCCGGCTCCCCACATCGGGGTAGAGCTCGGCGCCGGCCACCGCGGTTGAATACGTTGTCGCGGCGAATCCGGCGATCCACGCCGGCAACAGCCATCGGTCGCGGCGGAGCCCGAGCCTGATCAGGACTCCGGTCCCCGCCAACGTTTCACGCATCGGCGGTGCGTCCGCTGCTCGACCCGGCCGCGGCCACGGGCACCGCCGCGCCGTAGTGGCGAAGGAAGAGATCCTCCAGAGTGGGCGGCTGGCTGGTCAGCGCGACGAGTCCCGCGTCGGTCAGCGCCCGCATGAGCGGGGCCAGGCCGGACGGTTCCACTTGGGCGCTGACGCGGTGGTTCGTGACGACGACGTCGTGGACCCCTGGCAGTGCATTCAAGCCCGCCGGTACCACCGCGACATCGGCAGTGACGGAGGTACGGGTCAGGTGCCTGAGTTCATCAAGCCGCCCCGTCTCCACCACCCGGCCCTCACGGATGATGCTAACGCGGTCCGAAAGTGCCTCGGCCTCGCTGAGGATATGGCTGCTGAGCAGGACCGTGCGGCCCTGGTTCCGCAGTTCCCGGATACAGCCGCGGAAGGCCTCCTCCATCAGGGGGTCCAGTCCGCTGGTGGGCTCGTCCAGCAGGAACAGCTCAGCGTCGGTGGCCAGGGCAGCGACCAGGGCCACTTTCTGCCGGTTGCCTTTGGAGTAGGCCCGGGACTTCTTGGTCGGATCGAGGTCGAAGAGCTCCAACAGCTGGGCCCGCCGGGCCAGGTCCTGGCCGCCCTGGAGCCGGCCGAGGAGGTCGATCACTTCTCCGCCGGTCAGGTTGGGCCACAACGCCACATCCCCGGGGACGTAGGCCAGGCGCCGGTGGAGGCTCGCGACGTCGCGCCACGGGTCAAGGCCCAGCACCCGGATGGAGCCAGCATTGGCGCGAAGCATGCCCAGCAGCAGGCGAATCGTGGTCGATTTGCCGGAGCCGTTCGGTCCGAGGAAGCCGTGGACCTCGCCCGCCTCGACTGAAAAATCCAAACCATTCAAGGCAACCACGGGCCCGAACCGCTTCACAACGCCGACCATCTCCAAGACATTCGCCATGGGGGACACGATACGCCCGGGACCGGCAATCCAGCCCCGGCCGAATGACCCCTTCGCCCGCGGGCGGCCTGTCGCCGTGCTGTCACTCCGGCACCGGGGGACGTAGCCTAGCGGGCATGGAAGACCTTTACGATCTTGAACGGTTCGTGGCGGCCCAGGACGCCGGCGGAACCTACGGGCATGCCCTGGCGGAGTTGCGGTCAGGCATGAAGAGGAGTCACTGGATGTGGTTCGTTTTCCCCCAGCTCGCGGGCCTGGGCCGCAGCGAAACCGCCCGGAAGTACGCCATCTCCTCCCTGGCCGAGGCCCGTGCTTACTGCCGGCATGGCGTCCTTGGCCCGCGGCTGCGGGAGGCTGCCGCCGCAGTGGCCGAACTTCAGGGGCGGTCCGCGGTGCAAATTTTCGGCGGTATCGACACCCGGAAGCTGCACTCCTCCATGACGCTGTTCCAGCGGGCCGCGCCCGGCGAACCCGTGTTTCGCGTCGTCCTGGACCGCTATTTCGATGGCCTGCCCGATCCCGCCACGGACCAACTGCTGGGAGGCCAGTTGCGGGAAGGACAACCCGGCGGCCCGGACCCGGCGGACGGTTAGCTGTCCGCGGCCAGCGCCGTGATCATCCGCTCCATGCGGGCGACGCCGGCAAAGCGGCCGGCGTTGTCCGTCACCAGCAGGGGGTCAAACCGGTTGGCCTGGGTCCGCGTCATGGAACGGGCCAGGGCTTCGCTGAGCGGCGTGTCCAGGTTGACCCGCATTCCCGGGCTCACGATGCCGAGGACCGCCGCGGAGGGGTCGAGCACCGCAACGGGCCGCAAATGATCGCCCATCAGCACCACCGACTGCAGGGCCGGGTTGTCATCAAACGCGGCCGCCGCCGTCGCAGTGGTGGCGGCCGTCGTCGCGGGTTCCACGATGTCCCGGATGATGCTCTGGTGCGTCGCCGGGGGGTTGGACGCCAGACGGTGGGCAACGTCGAGATCGATTTTTTCCCACGCCGGCCCGGGCCGGGCCAGGCAATACCCCTGCACCAGGGGTACGCCGAGGGCGACGAGGGCGTCCAGTTCCTCCACGCGCTCCACTCCCTCGGCCAGGATCCAGGCATCGACGCGGCTGGCAAAGGTTCCGAGCATGGAGATCAGGGCACGCTTGGCCTCGTCAGTGTCAACATCCTGGATCAGTTCACGATCCAGCTTGATCAGCGAAGGCCGCAGGGCCAGCAGGTGCCGGAGCCCGGCATAGCCGGCACCGGCGTCGTCGACGGCGATCAGCGCGCCGGCAGCGCGCAGCTGGTTGAGGTCGGGCTCAAGCTCCAGATAGGAGTCGATCGGGGTCTGCTCCGTCAGCTCGACCACCAGACCGGCAAGGTTTCCCTGGCCGCGCCAGATGCCACGGATCTCCTCCGTCAACAGCAGCTCCGGTGAGACGTTGAGGGTCAGGAAGCAGTTCGGCGGCAAAGTGGGACGCGCCGCGAGCGCCGCCCGCAAGGCTGCGGCCTCGAGCTCGGCTGCCAGGCCATGCGTGCGCGCGGCGGCAAACCACACCTCGGGATTCTTTTCGGCGAAACCCGGAAACCGGGCCAGGGCCTCATAGCCCACCACTGTGCCGCGCGCGGTATCAACAATGGGCTGGTAGGCCGCGGAAAGGCCGACACCCCGGCAGGCGGCCGCCAGTTGCTTCTCCCAATCCGGGCCCGGCACGGCCCCGGCGTCGGGCGGGAGGCCGCCTGCCTCGTGAATCAACTAACGGGAACGATGGCTCTGTGGACCGACTGCACGACGTCGGCCGGCAGCTCCTCCAGCCCATGTGCGGACGCCGCGTGGGCGGCCACATTGACCAGAATTTCATCGTCGGTGCTGCACACCCAGCGGGCGTCACAACCGGGAACCACATCACCACAGGCAAACGACTTCACGAATGCTCCTTCTTCTTCAACAGCGGACCGGACTACCCTACGTTGGCTCCACGCCGAAAACTGAGATTTTGCTCGCAGAAACGGTGCGGCGTCACCGGCGGTCCGTTGCCGGCAGAGGCCGCCGGATGCTGTTGGCCGCCACTGGCTGTCCACTAGCCTGTACCCGCCGCC
>NZ_KI914931.1:2167-10786 GCF_000520575.1 Arthrobacter sp. I3 | reverse complement strand
CGGGCCCGGTGCACGGCCCATTCCTCGGCGGTGCGCGGCGAAAGATTCGGGTCCCCGGGACGCTGGCCCGCGCTGCCGTCGATGAGTTCGCGCAGGATGTCGGCGTGCCCGAGGTGGTGGGCGGTCTCCACGCACATGTGCACGAGGATCTGCTGCAGTGTCACGTGCTTGCGCTCGTCCGGCCACCAGGGCACCACACCGGGCGCGTCGAGCGGCAGTTCATCGATGGTGGCGTCGCTGTGGGCCGCCGAGAGCCGGTGCAGCTCAGTGATCTGCTCGCGCGTCTCGCCGGGGGCTGCCCACATGTCCGCATCCGGCTCCGCGTCGTCGGCAAACCACGGCAGCTTCAGCTCGCTGGGACGGCCGAAGACCTCGCCAAAGTAGCCGAGTTCGACGCTGGCCACGTGCTTGACCAGTCCCAGCAGGCTGGTTCCCGTGGGCGTGAGGGGCCGGCGCACATCGTACTCGCTGAGGCCTTCGAGTTTCCCGAGGAGGTCTTGTCGCCGCGTGCGCAGGTAGGTGTGCAAGATCGCTTTGTCGTCCATGACCGGCACTATACCGAATGCGACGGCGCTGCCTGGCGGAACAACGGGTTTCATAAAACGTATGGAATAATTGGCGGCAGCGGGCCTCGGGGGGAGGCCCCGATCGACAGGACACCCAGGGTGAATCTCGATTCCGGTGCACATCGGGTCCGGCCCGCCGCCGCAGTTCTCCTGGCCGCGGTTCTCGCGGCGGCTCTCGCCATTGGGTTGGCAGCCTGTTCTTCCGGCGCAGAGGCCCCGGGCGGAGTTCCGGCGGGCCGGCCTGCGGCGTCCGCCCCCGCAACGTCCCCGGCATCCGGAGGCCTGCGGGGGACGACCGAAGTGAACGGGTTCCTCCTGCCGATGCGCTACGCGGCCGTCGACGGCGACACCTGGGAGGGCATCGCCGCCCACTTCCGGATGACTCCGGAGATCCTCAGGAGCTTCAACGAAGCGGAGTCCGTTGCCGCAGGAGAGATTATCGACCTCAGGGGCGTGGACGTGCCCCAGCTAGGGGCCGGCGGCAGCGTGACCGGGCAGGACGGTCAGGGACGGCTCCTGTACAGGGTGGGCGCCGGAGACACTCCCTCGGGCATTGCGAGCCGCTACGGCGTCCCGCTCTATGCCTTGCGGATAGCCAACCTGAACCTGTTGACCGGAGGCGAATGGATTCCGCCCGCCGGCACCACGGTAACCATTCCGAATCCCCCGGCCGACTGAGCCGGGCCTTTGAGACAGGCCTTTGCACTATGGAGACGGGCCGTCGGGCCGTGGACAAAGAAAAAGCCTCCGGAACCTAGTGGTTCCGGAGGCTTCTCCAAGGGTGGCAGATGAGGGATTCGAACCCCCGTAGGCGTTGCCAGCTGATTTACAGTCAGCCCCCTTTGGCCGCTCGGGTAATCTGCCGAACTTCAAAAGAAGATCACTCGCGGATTCCAGTCCCGGAACGCCTGTTTCCAGTCCGTTCCGCTTCCAGCACCCGCGGGCAAGACAACTTTACAGAACTTCCGCCGAAGAATCGAATCGGCGCCTCAGCAGATCAAAAAAGGGCCAAAATCCGCGGAATTTCAGGCCTCGCCGAGAATCCGCCCCGCCAGCCTTGCCTCGAATCGTGCCGCCTGCTCGGCGGTGACCTGGTTCAGCTCGACGGCACGGGCCAGGTCCGTGTGGACCCCGTCCATGCGGACTGATGCGTCGGCGGCCGGGCTCAGGATGATGGACGCCGCCAGCGCGGCGGCGGCTACGGAGCTCGCCGTCGCGGCCAGGGTGCTGGCAGCGGCGGCGGTGGTGCGGTTGACGTAGCGGACAGCCTTTTGGTGCATGTTCTTGCCTTTCAGCAGCGGTTCCAACTCTTGCAACTCTGGCCAGCCCGGCTTCGTTCCCGCCGTGATTGAGCTATGAGCGGACTGTGAAACCCGGGACGCAAGGCCGGCCGCCACATCGGGGGCATCCGTACTAGTCTGGAATGCAGACATCCCGGCCTCACGCAGGCACCCGGCAACCATCAGGAGGAAAGTCATGGCAGGCGAATCCACGTTCGACGTCGTCAGCAAGGTAGACAAGCAGGAAGTCGCCAACGCGCTGAACCAGGCGCAGAAGGAAATTGCCCAGCGCTACGACTTCAAGGGCGTCGGCGCCGAGGTCGATTTCAGCGGCGAGAAGATCCTGATGAAGGCCAACTCCGAGGAGCGGGTGCTCGCGGTGCTCGATGTGCTGCAGTCCAAGCTCATCCGCCGCGGCATTTCGCTGAAGTCTCTCGACACCGGCGAGCCCTACGCCTCCGGCAAGGAATTCCGGCTCGAGGCCTCCATCAAGGAGGGCATCGCCCAGGACCTCGCCAAGAAGATCAACAAGCTGATCCGGGACGAGGCCCCCAAGTCCGTCAAGTCACAGATCCAGGGCGACGAGCTCCGGGTGACCTCGAAGTCCCGCGATGATCTCCAGGAGACCATGAACCTGCTGAAGGGCTTCGACGAGGCCGACCTGCAGTTCGTGAACTTCCGCAGCTAGCGGCCCGTCCGCGGCGCAAATTTCCGCACGACGCGCAAAAGGGCTGGCGACACCGGTATTCCGGTGTCGCCAGCCCTTTTTGTGTCACGGAACTATTCGCGCGTCGCCAGACCCGCAGCCTGCTTCAGCTGCGCGGCTGCCCGGCCATCCGCTCCAGCCGGCCGATCCGCTCGGCCATCGGCGGGTGAGTGGAGAACATCTTGGCCACGCCTCCGCCTTTGAACGGGTTGGCGATCATCATGTGCGAGGCGTTGACCAGCCGCTGGTCCTGCGGCAACGGCGCCAGCTGCACGCCCTGCTCGATCTTGCGCAGGGCGGAGGCGAGCGCCAGCGGATCTCCGGTCAGCGACGAGCCGTCCTCGTCGGCGTCGTACTCCCGTGTACGGGAGATGGCCATCTGGATCAGGGATGCGGCGAACGGGGCCAGCAGGGCCATGGCGATCGCGGCGAACGGGTTCGCATTGCGGCGGTCCCCGCCGCCGAACAGCAACATCATCTGCGCCACCGAAGTGATGACGCCGGCGACGGCGGCCGCCACCGACGCCGTCAGGATGTCCCGGTTGTAGACGTGCATCAGTTCATGCCCCAGGACGCCGCGCAGTTCGCGGGCGTCCAGCATCCGCATGATGCCCTCGGTGCAGCACACTGCCGCGTTCTGCGGGTTCCGGCCGGTGGCGAAGGCATTTGGCGCCATGGTGGGCGAGACGTAGATGCGCGGCATCGGCTGGTTGGCCCGGCCGGACAGCTCCCGGACGATATGGAACAGCTGGGGCGCCTCGGCTTCCGTGACGGGATAGGCCTGCATGGCACGGATGGCGAGCTTGTCGCTGTTCCAGTACCCGTAGGCCGTGGTGCAGACCCCGATCAGGGCCATGATCCAGATCGGCGCCGCACTGCGGGTCCCCGCGGCGATGAACGCCCCCAGGCCCAGCAGAACCGCCCACAGCACTCCGAACAGCGCCGCGGTCTTCAGTCCGTTGTGATGCTTGTGCACTGGTCCTCCTGATACGTGTACTGCAAGCTGACGCCCTGTAATTCACTGGCCTACCAAGGAAAACGAACCGCTACGGCACCGGGTTCCGCGCGTCGTAGCGCAGGAATCCGCTCTGCTGGCGGGCCAATATCCAGGCCACAGCGATGCACAACATGCCGCCGAGCAGCAGGACCCACCCCTCGTTCAAAAGTTTAGTCGCGCCGCCGGCCAGCATGTCCCCGATCCGGGGTCCGCCGGCGACCACCACCACAAAGACACCCTGCAGACGCCCGCGCAGATGGTCGGGGGTGGAGGCCTGCAGGATGGTGGTCCGGAAGACTGCGCTCACGGAATCCGCGATGCCGGCCAGCGCGCAGCACAGGGCGGCGGGCAGCAGCCACACGCCCACGCCATCGTCGCCGGAATGCCCGGCCAGGACCACCACCAGGCCGAAGGCCGCCACCGAGCCGCCCCAGCCCATCACGGACCACACCACCGCGGCCCCCTGCCGGCGGATGCCGCCCAGCGGCCCCGAGAACAGGCCGGCCAGGAACGCCCCCACGGCCATCGAGGCCAACAGGATCCCCACCGTGGCCTCACCGCCACCGATCATCAACGCGCCGATGGCCGGCAGGAGCGCCCGGGGCTGGGCAAAGATCATGGCCACGAGATCGATCACGAACGTCATGCGGAGGTTGGGCCGGGTGCCAAGGAAACGGAACCCCTCCACCACGGAACGCAGCCCGGCCGGCCTGGCGTGCTCGCCCGGCGGCATGGAAGGCAGTTTCAGGAGGGCCCAGAACGCAAACGCAAAGCTGATGACGTCGATCGTGTACGTCCAGCCGAACCCCACCCATGCCACGAGTACGCCGGCCAGCAGCGGGCCGGCGGTCATGGTCAGCCCGAAAATCATCATGCTCAGGGCATTTGCGGCTGGGAGCAACTCCTTGCGCACCAGCACCGGGATGATGGCGCTGCGTGCCGGCTGGTTGATGGCCTGGGCACCGCTCTGCACCGCCACGAGCGCATAGAGCAGCCACACGTTGCCCACTTCCAGCCACGCCTGGAGGGCCAGCGCGGCGGTGGTCAGCCAGAGGACGGACGAGGCCAGCAGAGCCACGGTGCGGCGGTCATGGGCGTCGGCGATCGAGCCGCCCAGGAGGCCGCCAAAGACCAGCGGCACGAGGGCGAAGAGGCTCAGCAGGCCCACGTAGAGGCTGTCCTGGGTCAGCCGGTAGACCTCCAGGCTGACGGCCACCAAGGTCAGTTGGCTGCCCAGGGCGGAGACGGCGGACCCAAGCCACAGACGGCGGAAGGCCGGACTTTCACGCAACGGCGTGATGTCCGCCAGCAATTTCTCCACCGGGCAACTCTAGTGGCGAACCCGGACTGCCCTGTGACACGGCCGGACAATATTAGCCACGCCTTATTGTGAGGCAGTCATAATAAGTGCTTGAATGGGGGTATGACGGATTCCTCGGGCACCCACGACGCATGGGCAGCCGCCCTGCGTGCCCACGGCCGCCGGGTGACCAAGCAGCGCCTGGCCGTGCTGGCCGCCGTCGAACATCACCCGCATTCGCCGGCAGAGGCAATCCTTGCCGCCGCCCGGCAGGAATTGCCGGACCTGACCGCCCAGTCCGTCTACGTGGTCCTCGGGGACCTCACGGATCTGCACATGCTGCGCCGTTTTGAGCCCCCGCACTCCCCCGCGCTGTACGAGACGCGGGTCGGGGACAACCACCACCATGCCGTGTGCATCAGCTGCGGCCGGGTGGAGGACGTCGAATGCGCCGTGGGCCACGCGCCCTGCCTGACCCCGCACTGGAACGCGGACGCCAAGCCGATGACCATCCAGATCGCGGACGTGCTGTACCAGGGCATCTGCCAGGACTGCCAGCGCACCCAACAGCTTCCCTCCGAACGAAACTAAGAAACCCAACCCAAGGAGAACTATGACTGAGATCATCTCTGCGCCCGCCGTGTCCACGACACAGTCCGGGGCTCCCGTCACTTCCGACGCCCACTCCAAGTCCGTCGGCGCCGACGGTGCGATCATCCTGACCGATCACTACCTGATCGAGAAGCTCGCGCAGTTCAACCGCGAGCGTGTCCCGGAGCGCGTCGTGCACGCCAAGGGCGGCGGCGCCTTCGGTACCTTCAAGACCACAGAGGACGTCTCGAAGTACACCAAGGCCGCACTGTTCCAGCCCGGCGTTGAGACGGACATGCTCATCCGCTTCTCCTCCGTTGCCGGCGAGGCAGGCTCCCCCGACACCTGGCGCGACCCCCGCGGTTTCGCCGTGAAGTTCTACACCACTGAGGGCAACTACGACCTCGTCGGCAACAACACTCCGGTGTTCTTCATCCGCGACGGGATCAAGTTCCCGGACTTCATCCACTCCCAGAAGCGCCTCCCCGGCACCCACCTGCGCGACGCCGACATGCAGTGGGACTTCTGGACCCTCTCCCCCGAGTCCGCCCACCAGGTCACCTGGCTCATGGGTGACCGCGGCCTGCCGGCCTCCTGGCGTGAAATGCAGGGCTACGGCTCGCACACCTACCAGTGGATCAACGCCGAGGGCGAGCGGTTCTGGGTCAAGTACCACTTCAAGTCCAACCAGGGCGTCAAGTCCATGACCGGGGACGAGGCCGAGGCCCTTGCCGGCGCCGACGGCGACTTCTACATCCGCGACCTCCAGGAAAACATTGCCGCCGGCAACTTCCCCTCCTGGGACCTCCACGTCCAGGTCATGCCTTACGAGGACGCCAAGACGTACCGCTTCAACCCCTTCGACCTCACCAAGGTGTGGCCGCACGCGGACTACCCGCTGGTCAAGGTCGGCACCATGGAGCTGAACAAGAACCCGGAGAACTACTTCGCGCAGATCGAGCAGGCCACCTTCGCGCCGTCGAACTTCGTGCCGGGCATCGCCGCCTCCCCGGACAAGATGCTGCAGGCCCGCATCTTCTCCTACGCGGACGCGCACCGCTACCGCGTCGGCACCAACCACGCGCAGCTCCCGGTGAACCTGCCCAAGAGCCAGGTCAACAACTACAGCCAGGACGGCGCCGGGCGTTACCACTTCAACGCCCCGTCCGTTCCGGTGTACGCACCGAACTCTGTGGGCGGCCCGGCTGCCGTTGAGCCCGGCGTTGCGGGCGGCGGCTGGGAGAACGACGGCGAGCTCACGCTCTCCGCGCACTCCCTGCATGCCGAGGACGGCGACTTCGGCCAGGCCGGCACGCTGTACCGCGAGGTGTACAACGACGGCGAGAAGGCCCGCCTGCTGGAGACCGTCACCGGCGCCGTCAGCGGCGTCAAGAACGCCAGCATCAAGGAACGCGCCATCGCGTACTGGACCAACGTCGACGCTGAATTCGGCGCCAAGCTGCGCGCCAACCTCGGTGCCGGCCAGGTTGAGTCCGACGCCGAGGCCGCCAACAAGGTCTGATAGTTGCGTCGAAGGTTGCCTGATTGCCGGCCTTGACGGCCGCCTGGGCGGCCGGTGACCGGCATTCGGTGACAGCTGGAGCCAACAGAACGCCCCGCCACGGACTCCCGTGGCGGGGCGTTTTGCGGTTATCCACATGGGTGCGCGTGGCCCTCGCCACCGCGTGCCGCGGCTCCGTAGGATTTGGGCATGACCGCTTTCGCTGGCACTCCATTCGCAGGCATTCCACGTGACGCCTTCCGGTTCTACGCCGATCTTGAACAGAACAACAACCGGGACTGGTGGCTCGAGCACAAGCCGGTCTACGAGGCCGTGGTGAAGGGGCCTCTGACCCAGCTGCTGGCCGAGCTGGAGCCACGCTTCGGACCGGCCAAGCTCTTTCGCCCCAACCGGGATGTCCGGTTCTCGCCGGACAAGTCACCCTATAAGACCGCGCAGGGGGCCTTCGCGGCGGTGGACGAAGGCGTGGGCTTCTATATCCAGCTCAGCGCCGACGGCCTCCTGATCGGCGGCGGCTGCCACACTCACACTCCGGCCCAGCTGGCACGCTTTCGCGGTGCCGTGGACGATCCCGCCAGCGGCGACGCCCTCCAGGCGATCGTGCGGAAGGTCGAGGCGGCAGGGTTCGCGGTGGAGGGCGAACGGCTAAAAACGGTGCCGCGGGGCTTCGACAAGGACCATCCCCGGGCGGAGCTGCTCAAGCACAAATCCCTCACGGCCGGCGTCAACGTGGGCCAGCCCGGCTGGCTTGCCGGTCCCGGGGCGGTGGAGGAAGTGGCACAGCGCTGGGAGCAACTGCGCCCCCTCGTGGAGTGGGAGGGCCGCTACGCTGCTCCCTGAGGTTCTGCTCAGATGTGCTGGCCGTCGGTGGCGAGGCGCCTGTCGAGGTTGTTGAAGAAGACCAGCATCATCAGCTCAAAGGCCTTGGTGGCTTCCTCTGGCTGGTTGTTGACGACGAAATCGAACTGCAGCCCGTAGAACGCGGCCGTGAACAGCCGGGCGTCGGTGTCGGCGAATTCCGGCTGGATGCCCTGGATGACCAGCCAGTCCCGGGCCTTCTCGTGCAGCATCCGGAAGTGCTCCTGCGCTGTGCCGCGCGGCACCGCCGCCACAATGTCCTGCGCCGTGGCCTCAAATTCAAGCCGGGCCAGGTGCCGGTTGCGCTGCGCCATGGTCCACTGCCAGGACTCAAGCAGGAAGGCCCGCCACGCGTCCCGGTCGATGTCCCTGACGTCGGTGGCGCGGATGCTGTCCAGCCGGGATTCGATGCCGCGGATGATCTCGTTGATCAGCTGTTCGCGGTGCCCGAAGTGGTAGACCAGGACGTAGCTGCTGACACCCAGCCCGTCGGCCAGGCCGCGAAACGTCAGCTCCGCCAGGGTCTTGTCCATGAGGTAGTCGAGAATTGCCGACAGCAACTCTGATTTGCGTTCCGGTCTTGCTGGGCGGGCCATGTGTCCATCTTAGGGAGCGCCGCCATTACGGGGCGGCGCACCAACGCCGAAGTCGCCGGAGCCGTGCGGTTACGCCGGAAATTTCCAGCGAATTCGCACGGCTGCGGCGACCTCGATGCGGCGGGGCCGATCGCTCCCGTCTCAGGAGCGGGTGAGCGCGTCCTCGTTGTCCTCCGCGGGCGCTCCGGCCGCGCTGGCCGTGC
>NZ_KI914931.1:0-2067 GCF_000520575.1 Arthrobacter sp. I3 | reverse complement strand
CACCGAGGCGCGGGCCTCCGCGAACTTTTCATTCAGCCGGGAGTGGCGCTGGCCGTAGGCGAAGTAGATCGCAATACCGATCACGAGCCAGATGGCGAAGAAGATCCAGGTTTCCACGGCCAGGTTCGTCATGAGGTACAGGCACAGGACCGCAGAGACGACCGGGAGCACCTTGCCGAACGGGACACGGAAGGCCGGCTTCAGGTCCGGGCGCTTCTTGCGCAGCACCAGGATGCCAAGGCTCACCATCACGAAGGCGGACAGGGTCCCGATGTTGATCATTTCCTCGAGCAGGTCCACGTTGGTCAGGCCGGCGACGAGCGCCACTCCGGCGCCGCAGATGATCTGCAGGCGGGCCGGCGTCCCCCGCACCGAGCTGGTCTTGGACAGGGAGCGCGGAAGCAGGCCGTCCCGGCTCATCGCGAGCACCACGCGCGAGAGGCCCATGAGCAGCACCATGATCACGGTGGTAAGGCCCACGAGGGAGCCAAAGGCAATGACCTTGGCGGCGTCGGTATTGCCGACCGCTTCGAAGGCGGTGGTGAGCGTCGGGTTCTTGGCCTCGGCCAGCTGGGTGTAGGACACCATGCCGGTCAACGCCAGCGACACCAGGATGTACAGCACGGTAACGATTGCCAGGCCGCCGAAGATGCCGCGGGGCAGCGTCTTCTGCGGGTTCTTGACCTCTTCGGCCGAGGTGGCGACGACGTCGAAGCCGATGAAGGCGAAGAAGACCAGGGCGGCGCCGGCGAAGATCCCGAGGGTTCCGTACTGGGCCGGGGCGGCGCCAGTCAGGAAGCCGAAGAACGACTGCTTGAGGACATCCGCGGTTCCGGTGCCTCCGGTCGGCTCGGAGGCCGGGACGAACGGGGCGTAGTTCTCGAACTTCACGTACGTGAAGCCGACGACGATGACGAAGAGGACCACCGCGATCTTGATGAGCGTGAAGATGTTGCCGACGCGGGCGGAGAGCTTGGTCCCGAGGACCAGCAGCACGGTGAAGATGGCAACGATCAGGAAGGCGCCCCAGTAGAGGTCGACGCCGCCCAGGGAGATCGACGGCGGAATGTCCACGCCCATGAGCGCAAAGACTTTGCTGAGGTAGATGCCCCAGTACTTCGCGATCACGGCGCCGGCCGTGAAGAGTTCGAGGATCAGGTTCCAGCCGATGATCCACGCCAGGATCTCACCCATGGTCGCGTAGGTGAAGACGTAGGCCGAGCCTGCCACCGGGATGGCCGTGGCGAACTCGGCGTAGCACATGATGGCGAGCGCGCAGGTGACGGCGGCGATCGCGAAGGAGATGGTGACGGCGGGGCCGGCAAAGTTCGCGGCGGCCTTGGCGCCGACCGAGAAGATCCCGGCGCCCACGGCAACCGCGACCCCCATGATCATGAGGTCCCACGTGCTTAGCGTGCGCTTCAGCTTGCGTCCGGGTTCATCGGCGTCGGACATGGACTGCTCGATGGATTTGGTCCGGAAAAGGTTCATTAGGAAAGTCCGCAATCTCGATAACTGGGGTGGAAACAGACCTATCCATCTTAGAGTCCATCCACTGGACGGCCCGATTTGTCCCACATAGTGAGACAAAGGCCCGGCCGGGGGACGGGTCAGACGGGCCAGTTTTCCATCAGCGAGGAGCGGATGAGGAACCGTTTGCCTTCCGGCGCTTCCACCGAGAAGCCGCTCCCCCGGCCGGGGACGACGTCGACGGTCAGGTGCGTGTGGCTCCAGTAGTTGAACTGTTCACGCGACATCCAGAATTCCAGCGGCTGGGGCTGCAATCCGTCGGAGATGTCGAACAGGCCCAACAGGACGTCGGAGTCGCCGGTCAGGAACTCCCCCGCCGGATAGCACATGGGTGAGGATCCGTCGCAGCAGCCGCCCGACTGGTGGAACATCAAAGGCCCGTGCTGCGTCCAGAGCTTGCGGAGCAGGTCCACGGACTCCGGCATGAGCGCCACCCGGGAGAATTCCTCCCCGGGGCGGGTCACTGCGGCGTCGAGCCTGGTCTGGGTCATTGGGGTCTCCCTGGCTGGTCCGGAAAGTGGTGCGGGCGGGGCGGAT
>NZ_KI914930.1:31731-43356 GCF_000520575.1 Arthrobacter sp. I3 | reverse complement strand
ACGCTCCCTTAGACGCATGCTGCCGGAGACCGGACCCGAAGGGGCCCCTGTTCACCTCTGTCCCCGAGCCCATACCTAGTTAGGAACCGACAATGGCTGTTGGAGTCTTCGATCTCTTTTCCATCGGCATAGGGCCATCCAGTTCCCACACGGTGGGACCGATGCGGGCCGCCGCGGTCTTCGCCGAGGAGCTCAAGGCCTCCGGGGACCTGGAGAAGGTGGCGTCGCTGCGGGTGGACCTGTACGGCTCCCTCGCCGCCACCGGGCACGGGCACGGCACCATGACCGCGATCCTGCTGGGCCTGGAGGGCTTCCATCCCGAGCAGATCCTGCCCGAGGAAGTGGAGGGTCGGCTGGCCGCGATCGCTGAGACCGGGAAACTGCAGCTGGCCGGTTCCGTGCCGCTGCCCTATGGGGTGCAGGACATGATCCTGCGGCCCCTGACCATCCTGCCCCGGCACACCAACGGCATGAGCTTCACGGTCTCCGACGCCGACGGCGAAGTCCTGCACAAGGCGACGTTCTTCTCCGTGGGCGGCGGCTTCATTGTCCGCGAGGGCGAGGAGGACGCGGCCCTGAAGGAACTCGACGAATCCAAGAAGGAACTGCCGCTGCCGTTCCGCACCGCCGCTGAACTGCTGGGCCGTTGCCAGTCCAAGGGCCTCTCGATCGGGCAGATCATGTTCGTCAACGAGCGCGCCTCCCGCACCGAGGCGGAGATCCGGGACGGGTTGCTGCACATCTACTCGGTGATGGAAGGCTGCGTCGAGGTCAGCCTCAAACGCGAAGGGTTGCTGCCGGGCGGGCTCAAGGTCCGCCGCCGGGCGCCGGACTGGCACAAACGCCTCATGAAGGAAACCCTCGGCCAGGACCCCGAGTACCGGGATCCGAAGTACTGGCAGGAATGGGTGAACCTGATCGCGCTGGCCGTGAACGAGGAAAACGCCTCCGGCGGCCGCGTCGTCACCGCCCCCACGAACGGCGCCGCCGGGATCATCCCGGCCGTGCTCTACTACGCGCTGCACTTCGCCCCCGGCATGGACAAGGCCACCCAGGCCGACCGCGACGACACGATCGTCAGGTTCCTGCTGACCGCCGGCGCGATCGGGGTGCTGTACAAGGAGCAGGCCTCGATTTCCGGGGCGGAAGTCGGCTGCCAGGGCGAGGTGGGCTCGGCGTCCTCGATGGCGGCCGCCGGCCTGGCCGAAGTCATGGGCGGCACGCCCCAGCAGGTGGAGAACGCCGCGGAAATCGCGATGGAACACAACCTGGGCCTGACCTGCGATCCGATCGGCGGGCTCGTGCAGGTCCCGTGCATCGAACGCAACGCGATCGCCGCCGCGAAGGCCATCAACGCCGCCAAGATGGCGCTCTGGGGCGACGGCACGCACCGGGTCTCCCTCGACGAAGTCATCGTGACCATGCGCGAAACCGGCAAGGACATGAGCTCCAAATACAAGGAAACCGCAATGGGCGGCCTCGCCGTCAACGTCGTGGAGTGCTAGGAAGCTGACCGCCGCCGGCCGGGGCTGCCGTGGCGCTGGCCGGCGGCTCCGGCTGTGCAACCTACAACTAGCGCCTGCAGCTGTGCAGGCCCTAGTTGTGCAGTGCCGCCCAAAGGTTCAGCGAGGATGCGTACACGATCCACGACAGGTAGGGCAGCATCAGCAGTCCTGCCGTCCGGCTGATCGGTCCGAAGAGCACCACCGTCACGGCCACGGCTACGGCCAAAGCCACGATGATCCCGAACGCGATCCACAGCGCCGGCGTCCCGAGCGCCGGGTACAGGGCGAAGAAGACTGGCGTCCAGAGCAGGTTCAGCCCCAACTGCACGCCGTAGGCTGTCAGGGCCGCTTTGGACCCCGGGGCGCGGCTGCGCCAGACCAGCCACGCCGCGACGGCCATGGCGGCGTACAGGACCGTCCAGACGGGCCCGAAAACCCAGTTCGGCGGGGACCACGGGGCCTTGTCCGCGGTGGCGTACCAGCCGTTGACGTGGTTGGCCGTGGCCAGGCCGCCCAAGGCCGCAACGAGCGCAGACGCGCCGAGGAACAGCAGCAGCGCGACCACCTGGGAGAAGCCGCCGCCCGTACCGCTTCCGACGCCCTTAGAGTGGCCGCCGGGCGCCCCGGGACGGCCTTCCAGCGGTTGTTGCTGAGCGTGCATGAGACCAGCGTAACCGCCTGACCCGGACCGGCGGCAGGGTGCGGACCGATAGACTTGGGGCTGCATGTCCGCATGCCGCCGAAGCTCGTACCGCAATGATTGGATACCGCACCCTTGCGAGAATTCACTGCCCGTTTTGCCTCTGCCGAAGAGATTGCCAACTGGGATGCCCACGTCACCGCGAACCCCAACGGCGGCAATCTCCTGCAATCGGAAGCCTTCGCCGAGGTCAAACAGCACTTTGGCTGGAAGCCCTTGCACCTGGTGTACGAGTCGGCCGATTACACGAGCTATAACCTGGTCCTGGAGAAGTCCTTTCCGGTCCTCGGCAAGCTCTGGTACCTGATCAAGGGACCCGACGTGGCGTCCGTCGAGGACATCCCCGGGATCGTCGCGGCGAACGCGGACTTCGTCAAAAGGGCCAAGCTGGGCGTCTTCGCGATCAAGATCGAACCGGATGTTGTCTTGTCCGACGACGCCGCGCGGATCCTTGAGGGCGCCGGCCTGGTCAAGACCCACAACCTGCAGCCGAACGACTCCACGGCGCTGCTCGATATTGCGCCCGAGGAAAACCAGCTGCTGCGCAACCTGCATTCCCGGGGCCGCAACGCCGTGCGCCGCGCCATCCGCGAGGGCGTGGAAGTCCACAACGTCGAGCCCACGGAAGAGAACTTCCGGGCCATGTATGCCCTGATGACCACCACGGTGGAAGCCAAGTCCCAGGTCCGGGTGCGCGAGTACGAGTACTACCGCCAGTTCTGGACCAACTTCCTGGCCCGGGACCAGGGCAGGCTGCTCTTCGTGTACGAAAACGGGGTGCCCTCGGTGGGCGCGTTCGTGATCAACTACGGCCGCAAGGGAACGTACAAGGACGGCGGCTCCCTGCAGAATCGTGGCCAGTACGGTGACTCGCACCTCGTGCAGTGGACCGCGATCAACCAGGTCAAGGACCTCGGCTGCACCGAATACGACTTCTGCGGCACGCCGCCGAGCCACAAGCTCAAGGACACGTCGAACCCATTCCATGGGCTGGGGCTCTTCAAGACCAGCTTCAGCAAGACCGTGACCGACTTCGTCGGCTGCTATGACCAGGTTCTGAGCCCGCTGAAGTACAAGGCCTGGATGACGGCGGGGGAGCGCGTCGCACGCCAGGTCTACACCCGGCGCACGGGCCAGCAGTTTTACTAAACCGAGCCAAAGACAATCAAGGTCAGCCAGGACAGTGAAGAGGCCGGAATGAACAACGGAACCGACGGCCACCGCAGGCCACCCACGGACGGCCTGCCCCGGACCCAGCCGATGTCGGCCATGCAGGTGCGCCAGGACGCCGCCGCCAAGAGGATGCTGCGCCGCCTGGTCCAGGGCGAAAACCCGCCCACCGCGCCGATGAGCATCGTCGACCGGCTCGCCGGCAGCCCCTACGCCAACCCGATGATTCAGGTTGGCGGGGTGGATGCCGCAGCCCGCAAGACCATCGATTTCGCCCTGAAGCTGGCCGAATCCATGTTCCGGTACGGGGCCGGCGCCCTCGAAGTCGAGACCAGCATCATCGCCATCACCGCCGCGCTTGGCCTCAAGAACATCGAGGTGGACATCACCAACCAGTCGGTGGCCATCAACTACGCACCCAAGGACCAGACGCCCATCTCACTGCTGCGGGTGGTGCGGTCCTGGACCAACAACTACGCGGGCCTCTCGCAAGTGCACCAGCTGGTGACAGACATCGTGGCCGGCGGCGTCGGCCGCGAGGAAGCCGTGCGCCGGCTTGAGGACATCACCCGCAGCGCCAAGCCGTTCCCGCGGTGGATGGTCACCGTGGCCTTCGGCGTGTTCTCTGCCGTTTTCGTCGGTGTCCTGGGCGGCGGACTGGGCGCCTCGGTCGTCGCGTTCCTCTCCAACCTTCTGGTCAGCCTGCTGGCCCGCCAGCTGGGCCGCTGGCGTACGCCGGACTTCTTCATCACTGCCTCGTGTTCGTTCCTGGTGACCATCATCGCCCTGCTGCTGTGGCGCTTCGGCAGCCCGCTTGGAGTGCAGATTGCCCCCGAAATCGTGGTGGTCGGCGGGATCCTGCTGCTCCTGCCGACGGGACGCCTGGTGTCCTCGGTGCAGGATGCGATCAACGGCTTCCCCGTCACGGCGGCCGGCCGGTTCCTGTCCACCATGCTGACTTTCGGGGCGCTGGTCGCCGGCATCGCCGTCGGGTTCGTCGTGGGGGACATGACCGGCATGGATCCCATAGACGTCACCAAAACATTCCCGCCCAAGTATGACTTGTGGGTGATCGTCATCCTGATCGCCATCGCGGTGCTGATGATCGGCATCACGGAACAGACCAGCTGGAAGCTGCTGCTGCCGACGGCGGCCGTGGGGGTGGTGGGCTACCTGGTCCTCATCGGCGGCGACGCCCTGGGCATCGGATCCCGCTTCGCCCCGGCCCTCGCTGCCGTGGTGATCGGCCTGCTGGCCCGCGTCGTGGCCCTCCGGATGGGCGCCCCACAGCTGGTGGTGGCCGTTCCCGCCGCCCTGATTCTGCTCCCCGGACTCACTATATTCCGGTCGATGTATGTATTGACCATCGAGGAATCGGAGATTCTCATGGGCGCCGGCGGGATGCTCAACGCCGGGGCCATCGTGCTCGGTGTCGCTGCGGGCATCGTGCTCGGCGACACCCTGGCGCGGCCCCTGACGCGGAGCCTGGCGAGCAACGAACGGCGCAGGGCCCGCCGCCGCTAGATCTTGCGAGGAATGCCCGTCGGCTCCCCTAAGGCGCCGGGTTTCCCCACTTTTGCCGGGACGCGACGGCGTGTCAGCCCGCCGCGCCGGCGTGTCCCGGCGTCGTGGTGGCAAAGGTGGGGAAACTCCGCAGCGCCAAATCTCGCTCTGCTAGATCTTGTGCCGTCAGATCTTGCGCCGTTAGATCTTGCGCCGTTAGATCTTGCCGATCGGGAGCTTCTTCTCCGCCTGGAAGTCGTCCTCCACCCGGCCCTTGGCCCAGTAGCCGGAGAGTGACACCTGGGCCCGCTCCAGCCCGCGCTGCACGTAGAACACGTCCCGGAGGCCCTTCATGTAGCCCCGCTCGCCGTGGGCAAAGACCTGCACCCGGCCCTCGGGCCACTCGGCGTCGCGGACCGCCGTGACCAGCAGTTCGCTCTCACCGGCGGGGGCGCCCCCGCGCAGCAGCCAGCGCAGTTCGACGCCGGCCGGCCCGGCGATGGCCTGGACGTCGGCGTCGCTGTCCACTTCGAGCAGGGCGAGGCCGCGGGCATCCTCCGGCAGGGATTCGATCGCGGCGCCGATGGCCGGCAACGCTGATTCATCGCCGGCAAACAGGTACCAATCCGCGGCCGGATCCGGGTTGTACCCGCCGCCGGGGCCGGTGAAAGTCAGTCGATCGCCGGGCTGGGCCGAAGCCGCCCAGGGGCCGGCGAGCCCCTCGTCGCCGTGGATCACAAAGTCAATGGCCAGTTCCTGCGCCGCCGGGTCCACCCAGCGGACCGTATAGGTCCGGGTGTGCGGCCACTGACTGCGCGGCATGGTTTCCCGGATGGCCCACAAATCCAGCGGATCCGGGTATTCGACGCCGGGTTGCGGAAAGACGATCTTGACGTACCGGTCCACATAGTCGTTGTTGACGAACCCGGCGAAGCCAGGGCCCCCGGCGATGATCCGGACCATGTGCGGGGAGAGCTGCTCCCTGCGCAGGACCGTCAGATCGGTCTGGGGGCGCGAGTTCCGGGTGGCGGTGGTGGCTGCGGGGACGGATGTCATGCAGCTAAGCCTAACCAAGAACCCCCGGCGGGAGCATTGCGCGGAGGCCTGTTACGGCAACGGCGGAAGCTCCCAGTCGACCGTGCCGTTGCCTTGTTCCAGCAGCAGGGCGTTGGCCCGGCTGAAGGGCCGGGACCCGAAGAAGCCGCGCGAGGCCGATAACGGGCTGGGGTGGGCGCTGGCGATCACGGCGGCGGACCCCAGCAGCGGCCGCACGGACTCGGCATCCTTCCCCCACAGGATCGCCACCAGGGGGGCATGGCCCGCACCGGATACGGACGAGCGGCCGGCGACGGCCCGGATGGCCGCCGCCGTCACGGCCTCCCAGCCTTTGTTCCGGTGCGAGCCCGCCGCGCCGGCACGGACGCTGAGCACCCTGTTGAGCAGCAGTACGCCTTGGTCAGCCCAGTGGCTGAGGTCCCCGTGGACGCGCGGGGGGAAGCCGAGATCGGCCTGAAGTTCCTTGTAGATGTTTGCCAGGCTGCGGGGGATCGGCCGGGTGGCGCCGTCCACGGCGAAGGACAACCCCACGGCGTGCCCCGGCGTCGGATACGGGTCCTGGCCCACCACCAGCACGCGGACGCCGGCCAGGGGCTGCCGGAAAGCCCGCAGCAGGTTTGCCGGCGAGGGCAGTACACCATGCCCGGCGGCCACTTCGCCCGCGACAAAGGCGAGGGCTTCGCGCAACTGCGCCTCCACCGGCGCCAGCGGCTCCGCCCAGTCCGGAGCAACCAGCGCGCCCAGCGGCCGGCGGGCCAGGTCCGCGAAGCTGAGGGTGTCCGCGGCTGCGGGCTCCAGCTCGAACAGCGCGTCGGGTTCACTGGCGGGGTCAGACTCGGCATCAAACACAGCACCCATTCTTCCCCAGCTGCGGCCCGTTTCTGCGCCCGCCCGAATGACAACCCTGTCATTCGGCCGTAGCATGGGGACTGACTTTTTACCGGATCCAGCCAGGTTTTTTGGAATCAGCCAGGGAGTGTGTCGTGGCCGAAACAGCGCAAGAGCACGTGCTCGCGGGGGATTCTGCTGTCTTCCCAACCGCCGGCGCGAGTCCGGACGGGGTGTCGGCGGAGTCTGCGCTGAGCGCCCGCGACCAGCAGATGCTGGCCTTGGAACGGCAATGGTGGAAGTACGCCGGGGCCAAGGAACAGGCCATCCGTGAGCTGTTCGATCTGTCCGCCACGCACTACTACCAGATCCTCAATGCCCTCATCGATACCGAGGATGCGCTGGCCCACGATCCCATGCTGGTCAAGAGATTGCGTAGACTACGTACATCACGCCAACGTGCCCGCACTGCCCGTCGTCTGGGAACAGACTCGTAAAGTCGCGTCACGAGCAGCCGGATGTGCACGTCCTGTTGCGTCCGTTCCGGCTCGGGCACCCCGTATGAAATCAGCAAGGACGTCGTTTTACCATGACCAAATACGCTCGGGATGAATTTGATCGGGTCCCGGAGACCTCTGCCCGGCAGGGAGTCCACCGGGCCGTCGCGGCATCGCGGCGGCGGAGCCTGGCGCCGATCCTGGCGGCCGGCTGCGTAGCCCTGGCCATCGGCCTGGTGGCCTTCCTGATCCTGCCGAAGCTCGGCTTCTCCGCAGGCCAGGCCGCGGCCGTGACCGCCGGTGGCAGCGCGTCCGCATCTGCCAGCAGCAGCCCGTCCGCCACGAGCACCGTGAGCCCCAGTCCGACGCCGACGAGCCCGGAGCCGGTCGGCACGGACGCCGCCGCGCCGGCGGCTTCGCCGTCAGCTACGCCGAGCGCCACAGCCGCCGCTGTCGACAAGACGCAGCCGGTGACGATCTACAACGCGACCACCACCGCCGGCCTAGCCACCCGCGTCGGCGGCACCGTCACCTCCGACGGCTGGGTCCTGGGCGAGACAGGCAACTGGGGCGGTGTCCCGCAACAGACGTCGGTGATCTTCTACAGCGGCATCGAGCAGAAGGACAATGCGGAGGCACTCGGAGCCCTCCTCGGCGTGGACACCCTCGTGGACTCTGCCGAGTTCAACATGCCCCTTGTCGTCGTGCTCGGCCCCGGCTACCAGTAGCCAATCCGGTTACGCCTCAATAACTATTAGGCGGCGGCCCTGCCCGCCGCCGGCGTTCCTGGGGGACGCTGTGGGTACAGTATCTGCGGATTTCTCTTCGCAGTCCGCGGCGCACATCGAGATGGGCCGCACGCAAGCTAGCTGAAAGTGTGGACACCATGGCACTGGGAACCGTCAAATGGTTCAACGCCGAAAAGGGCTACGGCTTCATCTCCGTGGACGGTTCCGAGAACGACGTCTTCGTGCACTGGTCCGCGATCGTCGGGGAAGGCTACCGCGCCCTGGACGAGGGCCAGCGTGTGGAACTGGAAGTCGGCGAGGGCGAAAAGGGCCCGCAGGCCGAAAGCGTCCGGCCCGCCTAGTGGTACTGGCTGCCGTCACGAACGCCCCAAGGAACGCGGCCGGGCGCCGCGGAGGACATTTGCCGTTGGGCCGCGCCCTGGCGGCGGGCACAGTAGCGGCCCTGGCCCTGACGGGCTGCCTGGGCCCCGCGGGCAGCGCCCGCGTGGCCAGCGCGGACGCCAGCGGTGACGGCACCCTGCGCATCGGCCTGATCCTGGACAACACCGGCAAGCAGAACTTCCTCAACGCTTCCGAGCTCGCGGCGGCCAAACTTGCCGTCAAGGAGATCAACGCTGCCGGCGGGCACAAAGGCAAACCGGTGGAGCTGCTGCCGGAAACCATCAGCACGGACGCCGCAGCCCAGGCGAAAGCGCTGGTTGCCGCCAAGGCCGACGTCGTGATCGGCCCGACCGATTCCAGCCGTGCCCCGGCCGCCATCGACGTGCTGGCCAACGCCAAGGTGGCCGTGATCTCCCCGGCCAACACCGCCGCCGCGCTCAGCAACTACAAGAGCGGCGGCTACTATTTCCGCACCTCGGCCGCCGACACCGCCCAGGCCTCCGTCCTCGCCAAACTGGTCAAAGACGGCGGCGCCAGGACCCTGGCGGTGCTGCATGAGGAAGGCGACTACGGCAAAGACGTCGCCGCCGCCGTCGGCGGTGCGGCGAAACAGTCCGGACTGGAAGTCGTGGCGGACGTGGAGTTCACCCCCGGCCAGGCGCAGCAGGCTGTCGCCGCCGCAAAGGCCGCCAACCCCGACGCCGTCATCCTGGTCTCGCGCGACGGCGCACAGGGCGCCATCGCCGAGCTGAACAACGCCGGACTCGCCGGCAAGAAGCTGGTCCTCAGCGACGGAGCAGTCAGCAAGTACGGCTCTGGCCTGGGCGCCCGGGCGCTCGATGGTGCACGCGGGATTCTGCCCGGCGTGTTTCCCTCCGCCGCCTTCCAGGCGGACCTCTTGGCCGTTGATCCCGGGCTGAAGGACATGGTGTTCGCCGCCGAGACGTACGACGCCCTCGTCCTGGCCGCCGTCGCCGCCGCCGCAGCAGAGGACGATGCCGGGACCTCCATCGCAGCGTCCCTCGTCGCGGTCTCCGGCGGAACGCCCGCGGCAGGCGGAACCGGGGCCGGCGGCAGCCAGCCGCCCAGCAAGTCATGCACGAGCTACAAGGACTGCGTCGGCGTCCTCCGGGCAGGCCAGCGGCCCGACTACGACGGCCGGTCCGGACGGATCAACTTTGATGCCCACGGCGACATCACCGAATCGAACTATATGGTTTCGACTTACGGCGAGGACAACCTGCCCACGGTGGACGGCACGGAAGCCGCGAGCAGCAGCGGCGGCTGATCGCTCGTAGCGTATTGTGCCCGCGTGGCGGCCGGTTCGGGCCGGCCACTGCTTGCACTCTCCCCGGGGGAGTGCTAATTATTGATTTAGCACTCCAGCGCACTGACTGCTAACACGACGCCCGGTCCGCCCGGCCGCGAAGTGGGGCAGCCGGTCCAGGAGCTAAAGAAACACCTTGCTGGGGTGAGATCCCGGACCCGGCGGCATACAGAGGCCGCAGGGTAGGGATCGTCCGTCGCGGGCACCACAGCGAAGGTTCATTCTTAACGACTGTCCCGAAAGGACTACTGCCGTTATGGCCAAGATCATTGCATTTGATGAAGAGGCACGCCGCGGTCTTGAGCGGGGCCTGAACATCCTCGCCGACGCCGTCAAGGTCACCCTCGGCCCGCGGGGACGCAACGTCGTCCTCGAAAAGAAGTGGGGCGCCCCCACGATCACCAACGATGGTGTTTCCATCGCCAAGGAGATCGAGCTGGACGATCCCTACGAAAAGATCGGCGCCGAGCTGGTCAAGGAAGTTGCCAAGAAGACGGATGACGTCGCAGGCGACGGCACCACCACCGCAACCGTGCTGGCACAGGCCCTGGTCAAGGAAGGCCTGCGCAACGTCGCGGCCGGCGCTGACCCGCTGTCCCTCAAGCGCGGCATCGAGAAGGCTGTTGACGCGGTCACCATCGAGCTCCTGGCCTCCGCCAAGGAAATCGAGACCAAGGAAGAGATCGCCGCCACCGCGTCCATCTCCGCCGGCGACAACGAGATCGGCGCCCTGATCGCCGAAGCCCTCGACAAGGTCGGCAAGGAAGGCGTCATCACCGTCGAGGAGTCGAACACGTTCGGCCTCGAGCTGGAGCTGACCGAAGGCATGCGCTTCGACAAGGGCTACATCTCCGCCTACTTCGTCACCGACGCCGAGCGCCAGGAAACGGTCCTTGAGGATCCGTACATCCTGATCGTCAACTCCAAGATCTCCAACGTCAAGGAACTGGTTGCTGTCCTGGAAAAGGTCATGCAGTCCAACAAGCCGCTGCTGATCATTGCCGAAGACATCGAGGGCGAGGCCCTGGCCACCCTGATCGTCAACAAGATCCGTGGCACCTTCAAGTCCGTCGCCGTCAAGGCTCCGGGCTTCGGCGACCGCCGCAAGGCGCAGCTGGCCGACATCGCCATCCTCACCGGTGGCCAGGTCATCTCCGAGGAAGTCGGCCTCAAGCTTGAGACCGCCGGACTCGAACTCCTTGGCAAGGCCCGCAAGGTTGTTGTCACCAAGGACGAGACCACCATCGTCGAGGGTGCAGGCGACGCCGACCAGATCGCCGGCCGCGTGTCCCAGATCCGCGCCGAGATCGAGAACTCCGATTCCGACTACGACCGCGAGAAGCTGCAGGAGCGCCTGGCCAAGCTGGCCGGCGGCGTTGCAGTCATCAAGGCCGGCGCCGCAACCGAGGTCGAGCTCAAGGAACGCAAGCACCGCATTGAGGACGCCGTCCGCAACGCCAAGGCTGCTGTCGAAGAGGGCATCGTCGCCGGCGGTGGCGTTGCCCTGATCCAGGCCGGCGCCAAGGCATTCGCGAACCTGCAGCTCTCCGGTGACGAAGCAACGGGCGCGAACATCGTCCGCGTTGCCATCGACGCCCCGCTGAAGCAGATCGCCTTCAACGCCGGCCTCGAGCCCGGCGTCGTCGTGGACAAGGTCCGCGGCCTGCCCGCAGGCCACGGCCTCAACGCCGCCACCGGCGAGTACGTCGACCTGCTGGCCGCCGGCATCAACGACCCGGTCAAGGTAACCCGCTCTGCCCTGCAGAACGCGGCTTCCATCGCCGGCCTGTTCCTCACCACCGAGGCCGTTGTAGCCGACAAGCCCGAGAAGGGTGGCGCCCCGATGGGCGGCGGCGACGACATGGGCGGCATGGGCGGCATGGGCGGTTTCTAACCACCCGCGCCAGCC
>NZ_KI914930.1:27023-31631 GCF_000520575.1 Arthrobacter sp. I3 | reverse complement strand
ACCCGTGCCCGCCTGGGCACAAACGTGGACGCCGTCGCCGGTTAAGCGCGGTCCCCGTCCAAGGGAGCGTCGGTGGGCGTCGGCGGGTTCTGGCAGGATAGGTCAGTGACGATTACAGCAGCGGCCGACGGTTCGGCCTTAGGAAATCCCGGCCCGGCCGGCTGGGCCTGGTACGTGAATGACGACTGCTGGCGGGCCGGCGGATGGCCCCACGGCACGAACAACCAGGGCGAACTAATGGCGGTGCTGGACCTGTTCCGGGCAACGGCGCACATGCCCCGGGAAGACCTGCTGATCCTCTGCGACAGCCAGTACGTCATCAACGCCGTGACCAAGTGGATGCCCGGCTGGAAACGCAAGGGCTGGCGCAAAGCCGACGGCAAGCCGGTGCTGAACGTGGACCTCCTCAAGGACATCGACCAGGCGCTCGTGGGCCGCAACTACACCTTCGAGTGGGTGCGGGGCCACGCGGGGCACGAGCTCAACGAGGCGGCGGACGTCCGCGCCCGGGCAGCGGCCACGGCGTACCAGCAAGGCGTGGCCGTCCGGCAGGGTCCCGGGTTCGGCACCCCGGAGGGCGAACCGCCAGCGGGCAAGACACCGCAGGACAAGATGCAGCAGGACAAGATGCAGCCCGCCGCCCTGCAGCCCGACGCCCAGCCCGCCGCCACCCCTGCGGCTGCCGCCCCCGCGGCCCGGCCGCATGCAGCCCCGGCGCCAGCCGGCCAGCAGGAACTCTTTGGCGTGCCGGGGACCTACGACGAACCGGACCTCTTCAGCGAACTCGAAGAAGAACGTGCCGTAGACCGGGCGGAGGCCAGCGCCGAAGCCGTCGTCGAGTCCCTCGAACGCGAACTGCTCCGCCCCGAAACCCGGGCGGACCTGGGCCGCACGGGCGTGCTGCTCCACCCGGATTTCACCGAAATCGGCAGCTCCGGCCGGATCTGGACCCGCGACGCCATGATGATGTCACTCGAGGACAACCCGGGCGGAGCCGTGGAGCTGGAATTGTTGGGCGCGGACCGGCTGGGTGAGAAGACCATCCTCCTGACCTACCGCAGCCACACCCGTGAGGGATCGGCCCTGCGCAGCTCCCTGTGGGTCCTTGAAGGCGCGCAATGGCGCCTCCGCTTCCACCAGGGCACACCCGAGGCCTGAGGGCGCGTGCGGCTCACGTGAAGCGCTGCGCATTGCCCTGTTCCGCCTGCGCATAGGTGGCGGCAGCGGAGTTCAGCGCGAGGTTGATGGACGCCAGGGACGCCTCGACCCTGCCCTGGGTCAGCGTCCACTCGGCCACGAGGGTTTGGAAATTAGTCGCCGCGGAGCCCCGCCAGCTGCCCTGGAGCTCGTCCAGCCCCCGTTTCATGGCGTGGACGTCCGCGCTGATCCTCTCCACCGTGGCCTGCACGTTGGCGGACTTCAGCTGGAGGAGTTCCGTATCGACGGAGATGATGCTCATGGAAAGGCCTCTCGAACGCTCGGGAGGCGGCCGCGGCCCGGCGGAGCACGGTGACCGTCAGCGGGTCAGCGGTGGCGTATTGCGCTGACATTTTCGGTGAGAGCTGGCGGGGGAGCGGCTGCCTCATCCGGATCTTCCGGACACCTCGAGCGTAGGCGGGCGGCGCGCCGGCCGGACACCGGCGTCGGCCCCTATGTGGATAAGTCCGCTGTGGACCGTTCCGTGGCCTCTTCGTCCAGGAGCGGGATGCTGACCACCAGCGTGGCACCACCGCCGTCGGTCTTCCCGACCCGCACGGACCCGGAATGCGAGCCGACGATGGCGGCCACGATCGCCAGGCCCAGTCCGCTGCCGCCGGTCTCCCTGGTCCGTGAGGTGTCGGCCCGGTAGAAACGCTCGAAAATACGGGCCGCCTCGTCATCCGGAACCCCCGGTCCGTGGTCCCGGACCTCGATCACGGACTGCCGTGTTCCGTCCGGTGCGGTCCGGACCCCGACGCCAATTTCGACAGGGGTGCCCTCCGGCGTGTAGCGCAGGGCATTGCCGACCAGGTTGCTGACCACTTGGCGCAGTTTGGCTTCGTCGCCCAGCACCGGGGCGGCGGCCGGGGCCGCGCCGTCAATCCCGGTGAGGGTGATGGTGCGGCTGCGGTCGCTCGCCTGGGTGTCCACCACGGCGTCGTTGGCCAGCAGCAGCAGGTCTGCGGGTTTCTGCTGCAACGGCCGCTGTTCGTCGATCCTGGCCAGCAGCAGCAGGTCTTCGACCATGGCTCCCATGCGTTTGGCTTCGCTTTCGATCCGCCCCATCGCCGTGGCCACGTCTTCAGGAGTGGACAATGCCCCGTGCCGGTACAGCTCGGAGAACCCGCGGATGGTCACCAGCGGGGTTCTCAGTTCGTGCGAGGCGTCGGCGGCGAAGCGCCGCATCCGCGCCTCGGACGCCATCCTGGCGGCGAAGGCCGTCTCAATGTGCGCGAGCATGGCATTGAGCGAGCTCCCAAGCCGGCCCACCTCCGTGCCCGGGTTCTCCACCTCCACACGCTGGGACAAGTCTCCCGCGGCGATCGCGGCGGCAGTCTTCTCCACCCGGGCCAGCGGCCGGAAGGACCGCGAAACAGTCCAGGTGGCAATGAAGAACGCCAGCACGAGCGTCAGCAGGCCCACACCCACCACCACCAGGGCAGCGTGTTCCATCACCGAATCCACGGGGTCCAGCGGCAGCCCGATCACGACGACGGCGCCGCGGTTGTTGTTGTCCACTACGCTGACGGCCACGACCCGCCAGTTGCCGCCCTCGGATCCGCGGACCTGGAAGGGCATCTGCTGGCGTTCCCGGGCCTCGACCGAGGAAAAAGTGCTGAGCGCGGGGTGGGATTCCTTGTCGCCGCCGAACGTGTAGGGCGGAAGACCGGGGCTGAAGAGCATCAGCGAGTAGTCGGTGGGAACGGTGGAGTTGGTCTCCTGCAGCTGGCTGAAGGACTGCTGCTGGCGCGCGGATTCGACGGCGGCCCGGAGCTTGTCATCCACCTGGCCCTGCAGGAAGCTGTGCAGCAGCGTCAGCGTGCCCGCCCCGGTAGCCGTGAGGGCCACCAGCATGAGCGCCATCATGATGGCCACGAGCTGCGAGCGCAGCGACGCCGATTTCCAGCGGTACAGCAAGGTCAGCGCTTCTCGGCAGTCCGCAGAACGTAGCCGACGCCGCGCTTGGTCTGGATCAGTGCCGGGGCATCGGGATCGATATCCACTTTGCGGCGCAGGTAGGAGATGTAGGACTCCACGATCGAGGCGTCGCCGTTGAAGTCGTACTCCCATACATGGTCCAGGATCTGGGCTTTGGACAGGACCCGGTTCGGATTGAGCATGAGGTAGCGCAGGAGCTTGAATTCCGTGGGCGAAAGCTCGATCACTGTCCCGCCGCGCCGGACCTCGTGGGCGTCGTCGTCGAGCTGGAGGTCATCGACCCGGATCACGGCGTCGTCGTCGACCTGGGGTTGCGTGCGCCGGAGTACGGCGCGGATGCGGGCCACCACCTCGTCGAGGCTGAACGGTTTGGTGACGTAATCATCCCCGCCCACGGTCAAGCCGGTGACTTTGTCCTCGGTGTCGTCCTTGGCCGTGAGGAACAGGACGGGGAAGTGCTTGCCGGCGGCGCGCAGGCGCCGGGTAACGGTGAAGCCGTCCATGTCCGGCAGCATGACGTCCAGCACCGCCAGGTCGGGGGAGTGCAACTCAGCAGCAGCCAGTGCCTCGCGTCCGCTGCCGGCCGAGACGACTTCGAAACCAGCGAAGCGCAGGGACGTGGAGAGCAGCTCGCGGATGTTCGGTTCGTCATCGACGACAAGCAGCTTGGCTTCGGGACCGTTCTTCTTCATGTTCCCATGATGCTCCCAGACTCTGGGAGTTTTCTGAATGGAGGTTGTGTGTTGCATGGCCGCATCCCGGCACCCGCCTAGCCCGCGGTGCCGACGTCCTTGGCGTCCATGATCCGGTAGGCGTACCCTTGCTCGGCGAGGAACCGCTGCCGCTTCGCGGCGAAATCCTGGTCCAGGGTGTCCCTGGCCACGAGCGAATAGAACCGGGCCGAGCGGCCGTCCTTCTTCGGGCGCAGCAGCCGGCCCAGGCGCTGGGCCTCCTCCTGGCGGGACCCGAATGAACCGGAGACCTGGATCGCGACCGACGCCTCGGGCAGGTCGATGGAGAAATTGGCGACCTTGGACACCACCAGGGTCTGCACCTCGCCGGCGCGGAACGCGTCGAACAGCCGCTGGCGCTCCTTCACCGACGTGTCGCCCTTGATCACCGGCGCGCCCAGGCGCTCGCCGATCTCGTCGAGCTGGTCGATGTACTGCCCGATCACCAGGAGCTGTTCCCCGGCGTGTTCGGCGACGAGTTCTTCGACCACCCGGGTCTTCGTCTCGGAGGTGGCACACAGCCGGTATTTGTCGGCGTCCTCGGCCATGGCATAGGCCACCCGCTCGTCGCGGGGCAGGTCCACCCGGACTTCCACGCAATCGGCCGGGGCGATGTAGCCCTGGGCCTCGATGTCCTTCCACGGCGCGTCGTAGCGTTTCGGACCGATCAGGCTGAAGACCTCGCCCTCCCGGCCGTCCTCCCGCACCAACGTGGCGGTCAGCCCGAGCCGTCGGCGGC
>NZ_KI914930.1:14840-26923 GCF_000520575.1 Arthrobacter sp. I3 | reverse complement strand
GTCCGCCGTCATCCGGAAGATCGGCGCGGGCAGCAGGTGGACCTCGTCGTAGATGATCAGGCCCCAGTCGTTGCCGTCCACGAGCTCCAGGTGCGGGTACAGCCCGCCGCGCTTCGTGGTCAGGACCTGGTAGGTGGCGATCGTGACCGGCCGGACTTCCTTGACGGAGCCGGAGTACTCGCCGATCTCCGCCTCGGTCAGCGACGTGCGTTTGAGGAGCTCGTCCTTCCACTGCCGCGCGGCGACGGTGTTGGTCACCAGGATCAGTGTGGTGGTGGAGCTGGTGGCCATGGCGGCCGCCCCGACCAGCGTCTTGCCGGCGCCGCAGGGAAGGACGACGACGCCGCTGCCGCCGGCCCAGAAGTTCTCCGCGGCCAGTTGCTGGTAGGGCCGCAGCTTCCAGCCCGATTCGTTGAGCACGATGGGGTGCGGGGTGCCGTCCACGTAGCCGGCCAGGTCCTCGGCCGGCCAGCCAAGCTTGAGCAGCAGCTGCTTGAGCTGGCCGCGCTGGGAGGAATGCACCACCACCGTCTCGCCGTCGATCCGTGGCCCGAGCAACGGGGCGATCTTCTTGGCGCGGCTGACTTCCTCGAGCACCGGGTAGTCGGAGGTGCGCATGACCAGGCCGTGCTGCGGGTCCTTCTCCAGCCGGAGCCGGCCGTACCGGGACATGGTCTCTTCGACGTCGATCAGCAGGGAGTGGGGCACGGGGAAACGGGAGTACGTGAGCAGGGTGTCCAGCACTTTTTCGGCGTCCAGCCCGGCGGCCCGGGCGTTCCACAGCCCCAGTGGCGTCAGCCGGTAGCTGTGCACATGCTCCGGGGCCCGTTCGAGCTCGGCGAACGCCGCGATGGCGTGCCGGGCTTCCGTTGCGAGTTCGTGGTCGACCTCCAGCAGGATGGTCTTGTCACTCTGGACGATCAGGGGCCCGTCATTCACTGGAACAATTCCTCTGTAGCTTCTACGTCGATAATGCGGTGGATGGACAGGACCCGCTCGATCTCCTTGTCCGGATCGAACACCCGCACCCGCCCGCCATTCACAGCTACCGGAACAACCGTCTCGCGGGTGGCATTCCCCATGCTGTCCACGACGTTCATGATGACCCGCTGCCTGAGGCGGATCGCCTTCAGCAGGGTCTCGAGGCCCAGCTGGGTCGCTTCCTCGCTGCCCGGTGCCGCCGGCGGGTGGGCGCCGGAGCCCGGCGCCCGGGACCCGTTGGCGCGGAGCACGGCCAGTTGGGCCTCGATGTCGGCCTCCGGCGGAGCGGTCCGCGGGGCCGTATAGACCGGCCGGCCGCTGCCGGGCGCAGGGGTGCTGCGGCGCAGCCGGACGATCGTGGCGGCAGCTTCCTCCAGGACCGGGGCGAGCCCCAGACCCCGGAGGGCCTGGGCGGTTTCCCGGGGCGCGGCGTGGGAGACGACCACGGTGGGCGCGATGCGCACCAGCCCGAGGCCGGCCGCGGCCGGGGCGTTGAGCAGCTCCAGCAGGGCAGCCTCGTCCTCGCTTTGGATAAAGCTGGCCGCGGCCCCCACCCGGAGCCGGGAATGGCGCGCGGCAGTGTCTTCGATGAGGTACTGGAGGGGCTGCGGGATGGCGGTGGCTGAATGCTGGCGCAGGAAGTCCAGCATCGCCGCGGCGTCCTGGCCGGCGTCGAGGGCACGGCGCACGGAGGTGACGGAGAACCGGTAGATGGTGGCCGGTCCCTGCCCTTCGGCCGTGGCCATGGTCAGGAGCCGTTCGCTCAGTTCGGGGTCGAGGTAGCCCGGCGCCACCGCCGTCAGGTCCGCCTGCAGCAACACATGCTGCAGGGCCGCCGGCAGGTGTTCGCCCAGGATCCCCAGGGCGTCGTCCGGCTGCTCGGCGGCGATCGCGGCGCCCAGCTGGCTCAGCGCACCGGAGCCGATCAGGCCGAGCATCTCGGCCTCCGCGAGGATGCCGCGGATCAGCGAGCTGAAGCGCCGGGCCATCCGGGGCTGCGTCCACTCGGCACGCTCCAGCACAGCGGCGGCATCGAGGACCGGGGCCTGCCCGTCGGGCGCCACGGCCTCAAGGGTGAGTTCGTGCAGGATTTCCAGGACCCTTTTGCGGACCACCGGGGCGTCCGGCCGCTGCGCCTCGGCGGAAAGCGCATTGATGGTGGTCCCTGCCGGGCCCCGGTGCCCTGCCGGGCCCGGGGCGGCAGCATTCACCGGTTGGCCCACGAGGGACGGTGCGCGCTCGCTGGCCAGCCAGGCGTTGACCAGCCACAGCCACTGCTCCTGCCTCGGCAGCGACAGCCACTCCAGCTGCGGCGGCTGCACCCACGCAGAACTGTCGACGTCCAGGCGCAGCAGACCGGCCATTCCGCAGAGCTCCGCGAGGACACCGGCCTCGTGCACTTCCATCCGCAGGGAATCCGCCAGCCGCTTCATCTCCCGGACCCCGACGCCCCCGCTGCGCAGCGTCGCCAGCGGCTGTTCGCGCACGGTGTAGAGCACTTCGCCGACGAGCCGCAGCGTCTCGGCGATGGCGCCCAACGCGGCGTTTCGGCGCAACCCCGCGCTCGTGTTGCCCAGCCGGGGGACGGGCGGCGTGAGCGAAAAATTCTCGATGACAAACCCTCCGCGCAGCGACACTCCGACGCTGTGCGGCAGTTCGACGTGCGCGGCGTCCAGCGGTACCAGCAGCCCGCGCGCCAGCAGCCAGTCCACGGGGCCGACGTCGGCGCCTTCGTGGAGCACGGACGCCCGGCGCTGCGCCTGCGGGACGGCGCCCATGGCCCAGTTCCCGAACCGGGCCAGAAGGGCAGCGGTCCGGTCCGGTGCGGTGGCCAGGATTTGCTGGAGCGATTCCGGTGTTGCCGTCCAGTGCTGCAGGGACAGGGCGGCTTCCATCGGCGTCGTGGCGGGGGAGATGGACGCCCCGGCGCGGTGAAGTTCCCCCACCAGCTGCACCACGCGCTGTGCAAAGGCAGGCTGCAGCCGCACAAGTTCGGTGTAGCTGCGCCCGAGCCCCGCTGGGTAGATGCCAATCACGTCCTTGAGGCTGCCGACCGGAAGGTAGTGGCGCTGCTTGGCGGCGGCGGGGGTCGCGCCGTGCGGCGGATCGGCGCGGTGGACGAGGGCCAGTTCCTGCAGGGAATGGAGGAGCCGGTCGACGGCGGCAACCGAGGAGCCGTTGATCAGTTTCTTCAGCATCGCCGCCGACGCGCTGTGCCCGGTATCGGCGTTGGTGCACAGGTGCAGGGTTTCCAGGACCTGCATCTGCGGGCGGTTGAGCCGTTCGAGTGCCCGCTGCACGCTGACGCGTCCGCTGGCGCGGGCGGCGAGGGCGGCGAAGTCCGGGACGCCGGGAGAAATCAGGTCCGGCCGCGCGGAGAACAGGGCCCGCAACGATTCGTCGCTTCGTGCCTGAAGTTCCTTGCTGAGCGCGCGGATGAGGGACATCGCTCCAACGTTACCTTTCGCCGGGCCCGCGCGGGCGGCGCCGGGCTGCCACCGCGTCGACAACGAGCGCCAGCATGAGCAGGAATGCCACCGGGAGGCCGTAAAGGGCCGTCGAGGTAATCCAGGCCGGCGCCACGGCATTGTTGAAGGCCATGGCCATGACAGCGCCGACGGCAACGAGGGACAGCACAGCAAGGGTGGCCGCTACGATCATCAAAGGCCGCCGGTAACGCATCAGTGTCATGGGGGCAACGCTAACAGTCCGGCATCGCCCGCGCCTCAAGCCGTTAAAGTGAACCAGGCAGGATAACCTTGGAGATACAGACCAACACGGTCCGGGCAGTCATACCCTGAACCCGCGTATCCATGCGGATGCGGTGACCGCCGGCCGTGTCCCCGCAGAACGAAGAAGGTTGATTACGTGCCTACCGGCAAGGTCAAGTGGTATGACAAGGAAAAAGGCTTCGGATTCCTCGCGGGCGAGGACGGCCAGGAAGTCTTCCTGCCCAAGTCCGCGCTGCCCGAAGGCATTACGGAGCTCAAGGCCGGCACGCGTGTTGAATTTGGTGTAGCCGACGGACGCAAGGGTGCCCAGGCCCTGGGCCTGCGCGTGCTGGACAAGACGCCGTCCATCGCCAAGGCAAAGCGGCCCAGCGCCAGGGACCTTGCCCCGCTGGTCCAGGACCTCGTCAGCGTGCTGGATAACCTGTCCGGGACCCTGTCCGCGGGCAAGTACCCGGAAGGCAACAAGGGCAAGGCGATCGCAGCGGCCCTCCGTAAGGTTGCCGACGAGCTGGACGTATAAGGCTTTTGATGACTCAGGAACCTGATCAGTTGCCAGCGCCGGATGCCGGAACCGCAGCGCCCGCCGGGGCCAAAACCGGCTCCAAGCAGGGAATCCGCCCCCGCGCCGGCGTGCCCGTCTGGCGCACCGGCAAGCCTGACGCCTTCCTGGCCGCCGCCGTCGACGTCGCCCGCACCGCGGTGGAGGGCATTGCCCCCGCCGAGCAGATCGGCGAGCACCTCGGTGCCCGGAGCGAGGGCGACCGCCTGGTGACCCACCTGTTCGAATCCAGGCTCCCCGGATACCTGGGCTGGCAGTGGTACGCCGTGCTGACACGCAACTCGCGCTCCAAGGTGGTCACGGTGGACGAACTTGGCCTCCTGCCCTCCGAGGACTCCATCCTGGCACCTGCATGGGTTCCGTGGGCCGAACGGGTCCGCCCGGAAGACGCGCAGGCTGACGAGGCTGCCGAGGCGCCGTCCGGTCCCGAAGCGCCGTCGCAGGCGTCTGACGCCGACCAGCAGGATGACGCTGACGACGACGACGCCGACCAACAGGATGACGCTGACGCTGACGACGACGACGCCGACGACGCCGACACCGACGACGACGCCGACACCGACGACGACGAGCGGGAACGCTCAACGGGCGAGGCCGACTAGCGGTTGGAAGCGTCCGGGAGCGTGTCTGGGGAGGGCTGGGGCTGATGTCCACGTTCAAATCCCTGCACATCCTGAACTACCGGATCTGGTTCGTCGGCGCCCTTATTTCCAACGTTGGCACCTGGATGCAGCGCACCGCCCAGGACTGGCTGGTGTTCGCCCACCTGACGGCGCACGATGCCGGGGCGGTGGGAATCACGATGGCCCTGCAGCTGGGCCCGCAACTCTTCCTGGCACCCGTGGCCGGACTGGTCGCCGACCGGTTCAACCGCAAGCGGCTCCTGGTGCTGACGCAGTCCGCCATGGCGCTGCTGAGCGCGGGGCTGGGCATCCTGGTGGTCACGGGCGCGGCGCAGCTCTGGCACGTTTACGCCTTCGCCCTGATGCTCGGGGTAGTCTCCGCCCTGGACGCCCCCGTCCGGCAGACCTTCGTCTCGGAACTGGTCCAGGACGACTACCTCCCCAACGCCGTGGCCCTGAACAGCGCGTCGTTCAATGTTGCCCGGATGATCGGTCCGGCCGTCGCCGGCGTGCTCACGGCCGTCGTCGGGCCCGGCTGGGTCTTCCTCATTAATACGCTCACCTTTGTGCCCCTGTTGCTGAGCCTGGCGAAGATCCCGTCGTCGTCGCTGCGCCGGCTGCCGCGGGCACCGGCGGGCAGGGGCAGGATCCGGGAGGGGCTGCGCTATGTGAGGTACCGTCCGGATTTGGTCGTGGTGCTGGTGGCAATCTTCATCGTGGGAACCCTGGGGCTGAATTTCGCCCTGTTCATCGCAGCCATGGTGGGGACCGAATTCGGCCTGGACGCGGGGGCCTTCGGCCTGATGAATTCGATCATGGCCATCGGATCCGTCGCCGGGGCCCTGCTGTCCGCCGGGCGCGGCAAGCCACGGCTGCGGGTCATCTTCGGGGCGGCCGCCGCCTTCGGCGTGACCTCGGGCATCGCAGCCATGGCCCCGAACTACTTCTGGTACGGCGTCGCACTTGTGCCCGTGGGGCTGTTCGCGATCACCATGATGACGAGCGCCAACGGGTACGTCCAGACCACGACAGAGGCCGTCATGCGGGGCCGGGTGATGGCCCTCTACATGGCGATCTTCATGGGCGGAACTCCCCTTGGGGCGCCGCTCGTCGGCTGGGTGGCAAACACCGCCGGCCCCCGCTGGTCCATGGCGGTCGCGGCAGGCGCCGGCCTGCTGGCGGCCCTGATCGGGCTGGTGTGGATCATCCGCGCGAAGCACCTGCGGCTCCACTTCAACCGCCGCGCCCACGGACTCCGGTACTTCCGCGTCGAAAGCCGGACCGGGGCGGCCGGTGCCGGCAGGGACGCGCGGCCGGAGGCACAGCAGGGCCGACGGACCTGAAACGACGACGGCGCCGTCACGGCCTAGGTCCTCAGGGGCCGTGACGACGCCGGACGCGGGGCTACTTCTTCAGTTCCGCCACGACGAAATCGATGCACTCGAGCAGTGCCGAGACATCGTCGGGCTCGATCGCCACGAAGGTGGCGATGCGCAGCTGGTTGCGGCCCAGCTTGCGGTACGGCTCGGTGTCGACGACGCCGTTGGCGCGGAGCACCTTGGCGATGGCCGCGGCGTCGATCGAGTCATCGAAGTCGATCGTGGCGATCACGTTCGAGCGGTCCTCGGCCTTGGCCACGAACGGCGTGGCGTATTCGGACGCTTCGGCCCAGCGGTAGATGCGGCCGGCAGAATCCGCGGTCCGGCCGGCGGCGAAGTCCAGGCCGCCGTTGGCGTTGAGCCACTGCACCTGGGCGTCCAGGGTCACCAGGGTGGCCAGCGCGGGGGTGTTGTAGGTCTGGTTCAGCCTGGAATTGTCGATCGCCGTCTGGAGGTCAAGGAAGTCGGGAATCCAGCGGTTGCCGGCCTTGATCCGTGCCGCCCGTTCCAGCGCGGCCGGGGAGAACAGGCCCAGCCACAGGCCGCCGTCGGACGCGAAGTTCTTCTGCGGCGCGAAGTAGTACACGTCCGACTCCGCCACGTCCACGTTCAGCCCGCCCGCGGCCGAGGTCGCGTCCACGAGCACCAACGACCCCTCGTCGGCGCCGGCCACCCGCTGGACGGGGGCGGCAACGCCGGTTGAGGTCTCGTTCTGCGGCCACGCATAGACGTCGACGCCGGCCTCCGCCCGGGCGGTGGGGCGGGTGCCGGGTTCGGCCTTGATGATGGAGGACTCGGCAAGGAACGGCGCCTTGTTGGTGGCGGAAGCGAACTTTGAACCGAACTCGCCGAAGGACAGGTGCTGCGCCTTGTTCTCCACGAGCCCGAAGCTGGCAATGTCCCAGAACGCGGTAGATCCGCCGACGCCCAGCACCACTTCATAGCCTTCCGGTGCCCGGAAGAATTCGCTGAGGCCGCTGCGCACCGAGCCGACCAGGTTCTTCACGGGCGCCTGGCGGTGGGAGGTCCCCAGCAGCTTCGACGATGCCGCGGCCAGGGCGTCCATCTGTTCCGGCCGGACTTTGGACGGGCCGGCGCCGAACCGTCCGTCCTTGGGCAGGAGGTTGGCGGGGATCGTGATGCTGGTGTCGCTCACAGTGGCTCCAATTTTCGGCTGGTTCGTAGCGTGGCTGGGAGGTGGCGGGCAGGGATGGCTACCACGGACACCCCTCTTCATTCTGCCTGTCTTATTTTGCCTGACAGCTCCCGGCGATACAGAAAAAGGCCTGTCATAGTCCGGTCATTGAGACGCCGGGGACGGCCGGCCGGCTGGGGCTGGGACAATAGCTTCAGGTCGATCGAAAGATTATCCGGAGTAATTCAAAATAGGCTAGGCTGGCATGCGAACGTACGGCGGTTCCCGCCTGGGCGCATCCTGCATGCGGCCCGCACGCGGTACGGTGGGAATGACGCTAGGACTGCGCTCGAGGAGCTGAGCTGAATGACGGATCTGATCGATACTACGGAGATGTATCTTCGGACCATTCTGGAACTTGAAGAAGAAAACATCGTTGCCCTCCGCGCCCGCATCGCCGAACGGCTCCGCCACTCCGGCCCCACTGTGTCCCAGACGATCGGCCGGATGGAGCGCGACGGGCTGGTGGTTGTTTCCGGCGACAGGCACCTTGAACTGACGGAAACCGGACGGAAACGTGCAATCGGTGTCATGCGCAAGCACCGTCTGGCCGAACGCCTCCTCGCGGACGTGATCGGGCTCGACTGGGCCTACGTCCACGAGGAAGCGTGCCGCTGGGAACATGTCATGAGCGAACGCGTCGAGCGAAGAATCTTCGAGATGCTCAACCACCCGACAGTCTCGCCCTACGGAAACCCTATTCCGGGGCTTGCGGATCTTGGCGGCGTGCCCATTGGCGCCCCCGTGGACAGGCCCGTGAACTTGCTGGAGGCCATGGCCGGCTACGGGGCAACTTCCCGGGTTACGGTCAACCGGCTCGCGGAGCCGATCCAGGTGGAGCCGGAGCTTCTGGCCCAGCTCGACGAGGGCGGAATCAGGCCTGGCGCGCTGGTCTCGCTGGAGCGGGTGGGGGAGTACATCTCGGTCCGCGTCCCCGATATCGAAGGTGCCCTGGAGCTGCCGCCCGAGGTTGCCGCGCACGTCTTTGTAACAGTCGCCTGACCAGCCACTACGCGCCGGTCATGGGACGACCCACGAGTTGTCCACAATTGCGGTCACGGATTTATTACCGGGCGGCTTAATCGCCTATAGTTAGTGCCCAGTACCGATACCAAAGCGTTACCTGATCCGAAGCCGAGCCCTGCCAGCGGATCAGTCGCAGAACTACCTCCTGGCAGGGGCGGGGGAACCACTTTCGGCTGCTACTTCGGCAGCCTTGGGGTGAAGTCCGTCAGCGGCAAGCAGCTTCCACCGAAGGATCCCCTGGGGATGCCTCTATGCGTGGCTGCCTGCAACGGCGGACCGGGTCTTTGATCTCTCTGACCCGAATCCGACAGCTAACTTCGCAGGCCATCCAGAGAGGAACCGTTCTTGACCACCCAGACCGCCAGGGGCCGTCGCCGCGCGACCGGTCCCGCTCCGGAGCCGCGTCCCGTCGTCGCACACACGGCCGAACGCCCGCGGGACGTGCACCGCGATGAACGCCGTCGCCGTCGCAGTCCGTTCCGCCAGGTCACGGACTTTGCCGCGGCCAGCGGAGTCGGGCAGAAGGCCGGGATCGCACTGGCCGCAACTGGTCTGGTTCTCACCGTGACGGTCCCCGTCACGAGCCCGGTGATGGCTTCGAATCCGGGCGGATCCGGCGCGCTCTCCGCCGCCGTGCAGCCGGATGTCACCGCTGCCGCCGCCGCCAAAGTCGACTTCAGCCGCACGGCCGTCACCACGAAGGGCGATCCGGACGGGAAACTCAAGCAGCTGCTGAGTGCCCAGTCTGTGGGTACCATCACCCGCGCGGCATCGGCCGGCACCCTGGGTGCGCCGCTCGACCAGCTGGTCACGGCCTCGCCCTTCGGCTACCGTGTCAGCCCCATTACCGGGGGCGCGGGGGAGTTCCACCGCGGCCAGGATTTCGCCGCCCAGTGCGGCACGGCGGTCCACGCGGCCGCCAGCGGCACCGTGACCTTCAACGGCTGGCATCCCTTCGGCGGGGGAAACCGCGTGGTCATCGATCACGGCAACGGCCTGGAGACCACGTACAACCACCTGTCCTCGGCTTCGGTCAAGGTCGGCCAGAAGGTTTCCCGCGGTGACGTCGTCGCCATGAGCGGAACCACCGGCGCCTCCACGGGCTGCCACCTCCACTTTGAAGTGATGGTCAACGGCGATGTCGTTGACCCGCTCGGCTGGCTCTAAAAAGACGATGGGCTGCTCTCAACTTCCTGTGACACGCCGTGATCTGAATGTGACATTGGATCAGGACTGCTGTAGGGTTTGAAGCACGCCAACTTTTCCGAAGTTGGCGCTCTTGAGTGGATTGCCTAGCTCTGCCACCGCTCAAGGTCCGTTCGCATTACATCGTCTGGCAGGGGCGGGGGAACCAATTTTGGCCTTCGAAAGAAGGCCTTGGGGTTAAGTCGCAAAGCTTCCCAGGAAGCAGCGCGGCCGGGTGACTCCCATCCGAATCCGACAGCTCACCTCGTAGGCATTGGGAGAGGCTACTTTCGTGTCTTCACGCCACAATTCTGCGCGCATGCGCACCGGCGAGGCTCTGTCGAGCCCGCTGGAATCCACATCACGTGCCGCCCTTGCCGGCGCCCGGATTGGATCACGTTCCGCAGGCTCAATCGCTACCGAGCCCGGACAGCATGCAGTTTCCGCTTTTGGCGCGTCTTCGCAGTACACCCTTCGCTAAGTAACCCATTTCGGGGCGATCCGGCGTACCCCCAAGATGCCGGAGCGTCCTCAGTCCGTGCCCGAAAGCGCGCGGTCCAAGGATCACGAAAGAGAGAACTTAATGACTACTCGTGCAAACGTTGCACGGCACCGCGCCGAGGTCACCAAGACCAACTCGCTGGCTGTAATTGCTAAGGCTGTCGGCGACAACGCCGGCGGCGTGGGCCGTCAGGCTGCGGTCATCGCCGCAGCTTCCGGTCTGGTCCTGACCAGCGGAATCGCAGCCAACGCTGCTGAAACCAATGTTCAGCGCGAATCCACCTCCGCTTCGGCCCTGGAAGTCCAGTCCGCAGCTCCGGCCACCATCTCGGCCGCTTCCACCATCGCGATCTCCTACGAGAAGCCGGCCGTGACCACCACCCCGGCTCCCGTCGTCGAGGCTCCCAAGCCCGTCGTGAAGGTCCAGGACGCCACGGCCACGGCTACAGCCACCCGCGCCGGCGGCACCGAGCTTGGCGTCAGCGGCGGCGTCGCCGCCCAGGCCCCCGCGGGCATCGGAAGCGGCGCAGGCGCGACCATCGCCGCTGCTGCCTACGCACAGATCGGCGTGGCGCAGGACTGCACCGCCCTCGCCACCAACGCCCTGGCCGCGGCCGGCATCCACTACCACGGCTGGCCGGCAGGTTACCTGTCCCTGGGACGCACCGTGAGCGCCGCCGAGGCACGCCCGGGCGACCTCGCCTACTACCAGAACGGCGGCGTGGGCATGGCTCACATCGCGGTCTACGTCGGCAACGGCATGGCAGTGCACGGCGGCTGGAACGGCGGCACCACCGCGCTGTACAGCGTCAACGTCGGCTCCGGCCCGGTCTTCATCCGCGTCGGCGCCTAAGCACGAACCCCAGCATTCCGAAAGACCCCCGCCTCCAGGCGGGGGTCTTTTGCGTTGCCGCGCAGTGAACTTTCCGCGCTGAGGACCGCGCCGGTGAAAAAATATTCGGTGATCCGGCACTTGAGTGTTTACTCTTGTGTTGTCGATCCATAGCCCGACCATGCAGAGGGCAGCCGGCCCTCGTGCCGCTGGCGGGTGCGGCCGTGAAGAGGTATGCGGATGCGCACTCTCGTTCTGAATGCTGGATATGAACCGCTGGCGGTCATCACCTTCCGCCGGGCGCTCGTCCTTGTCCTGACCGGAAAGGCCAGCGTGGTGGCCGAAGGGGACGACCCCGTGGTCGGCCCGCAGGACATTTTGGGCCGCCCGTCCGTGATCCTGCTGAACCGCTACATCCGGCCAAGGTACAACACGATGACTGCGGTGAGCCGCCGCGGCGTGCTGCGCCGGGATGCCCACCGCTGCGCGTACTGCGGCAAGGCTGCCCACACCATCGACCACATCCAGCCCAAATCGCGGGGCGGAGCCGACTCCTGGGAGAACCTGGTGGCGGCGTGCCTGCGGTGCAACAACGCCAAGAGCGACCATACGCCGGCGGAGATGGGCTGGAAGATCGGTTTTGTTCCGGGCCCGCCAAAGGGTGCCATCTGGCAGATCAAGGAACTCGAGAAGCCGACGCCGGCCTGGGATCCGTTCCTGCTGCCTGAATCGGCTGCCTGATCGGCCTCCTAGCTGATTGATCAGCCGGTGAAGACGCTGCCGGCGCACATTACGGCTTGTTCAGTGGCCGCTGGCGCCGCGCTAGGCTGAACCGATGGAGTTCGATGCCATCATTCTCGCCGGGGGGCGGTCCTCACGCCTCGGCGGCGTGCCCAAATCCGGGCTGATCTACGACGGCGCCACCCTCCTGGAGCGGTCACTTCGGGCCGCGGGAGCGGCGCGGCGCACCGTCGTCGTCGGCCCCGACCCCGGGGGCCTGCCCGGCGGCGTCCTGACCTGCCGGGAAGAGCCGCCCTTCGCGGGTCCGGCCGCAGCCATCGCGGCGGGGC
>NZ_KI914930.1:13775-14740 GCF_000520575.1 Arthrobacter sp. I3 | reverse complement strand
GGAAGCAGCCGCTGGCGGGCTTTTATGGCACGGCTGTGCTACAACGTTCTGTCGCGGACGCCGCGTCCCGGGACCGGCTGGAAAACGCGTCGGTGTTCGCCCTTCTTGCTAGGCTGGACGTGCGGGAAGTTCGCGTTCCCCCGGGTTCCACGGATGACGTCGACACCTGGGATGACGCGTCCGCACTGGGGGTATCCGGCAGGATTCCCGATGGCGGTCCGGGCTCCGGCCCGGCTCTGCACAGCTGAACTCGACCATGGAGGCAAACGGTGAAAAGCCAGGACGAAACACTGGAAGACTGGTGCCGTGCCCTGCTCCAGGCCCTGGAGCTGGACGACGTTGAGATTGACGTGAATGAGGTCCTCGCCCTGGCCGGCGTGGCCGCCCATTCCGTGGTGCGCCCGGCGGCACCGCTGACCACATTCATTGCCGGCTTTGCGGCCGGCCTGGCCTCCGGCTCCGGGCAGGCCACGGACTCCGTGTCCATGGAGTCCGCGATGGCCGTGGCCCGCCGGCTCCTGTGCTACAACGTTCTGTCGCGGACGCCGCGTCCCGGGACCGGCTGGAAAACGCGTCGGTGTTCGCCCTTCTTGCTAGGCTGGACGTGCGGGAAGTTCGCGTTCCCCCGGGTTCCACGGATGACGTCGACACCTGGGATGACGCGTCCGCACTGGGGGTATCCGGCAGGATTCCCGATGGCGGTCCGGGCTCCGGCCCGGCTCTGCACAGCTGAACTCGACCATGGAGGCAAACGGTGAAAAGCCAGGACGAAACACTGGAAGACTGGTGCCGTGCCCTGCTCCAGGCCCTGGAGCTGGACGACGTTGAGATTGACGTGAATGAGGTCCTCGCCCTGGCCGGCGTGGCCGCCCATTCCGTGGTGCGCCCGGCGGCACCGCTGACCACATTCATTGCCGGCTTTGCGGCCGGCCTGGCCTCCGGCTCCGGGCAGGCCACGGACTCCG
>NZ_KI914930.1:12897-13675 GCF_000520575.1 Arthrobacter sp. I3 | reverse complement strand
CTGGAGGCCCTCACATCGCGGACCAGGACATCGCGGACCAGGACGCAGGGGACGAGGACACTGCCGCGGAGCCGCACAGGCACTTGGCCCACACGTGGCAGGAGGCCCGGCAACTCGCGTTCGAGTGCGCCGTTCCCATCCCGGCCGCCCCTGTTCCGCTGCGGCAGACGCTTGGCCGGACGCTCGCGGCGGACGTCGTTGCCCGGCAGGATATGCCCCATTACGCTTCCTCTGCCATGGACGGTTGGGCCGTCAACGGCAGCGGGCCCTGGATCCTGGCCGAACCCGGCCAGCGTCTGGCACCACATCAGGCCAGCCCGATTGCCACCGGCGGCCTCATCCCGCCCGGGGCCAAGGCAGTGTTGCGCAGCGAAAGCGGCATCATCGACGCCGACGACGACGGCCTGCCCGTCCTGAAGCTGGGCGGCACCGCGAAGCCGGGAGACCCGCGCAACGGCGACCACATCAGGAAGGCCGGGGAGGAAGCCGCCGCCGGGGACGTCCTGATCAAGGGCGGCACGGTCCTGAACCCGGCCCATCTGGCGCTCGCCGCGCTGGCCGGAAGTGACGCCCTTCCCGTGCTCGGCAAGGCCGTCGTCCGCCTCGTTTACACTGGCTCCGAGGTCGTGACGAGCGGGATACCGGCACCCGGGCAGGTCCGCGACACCTTCGGACCCCAACTGGCCGCCGTGGTGGGAATGCTCGGCGGGATCTGTACCGAAGAAGTGAAAGTCGGCGATACCTACGCCGAGTGGCTCGCCGCCCTCGAGGACACCGA
>NZ_KI914930.1:855-12797 GCF_000520575.1 Arthrobacter sp. I3 | reverse complement strand
GACACCGATCCTGCCGGTGAAAACCTGCCTGCCGACGTCGTGATCACCACCGGCGGCACGGGGCGCTCCGGGACAGACCACCTCAGGCGCTCGGTCGCCGAGCTCGGCGGCCGCCTGCTGATCGACGGAATCGCCATGCGCCCGGGCCACCCCGCCGTGCTGGCCGAGCTGCCGGACGGCCGTTACATCCTTGGCCTGCCAGGAAACCCGCTCGCGGCCATGATGGCGCTGTCCACGATCGGTGCCCCACTCCTGGCGGCACTCGGGCACGGCGTGATCCCCCCGCTCAGCGAGGTGCCCTGCGGCTCGACGATTGACGCCGACCCGGGCCGGACCCGGCTCATGCCCTTCCGGCTGCTCTACGGCATGGCATCGCCGGCGCAGCACACCGGCCCCGGAATGATGCGGGGGCTGGCCGCCGCCGACGGTGTGCTGGTGGTCCCGCCCCATGGCGTGCAGCTGGGGGAACTGGTCCCCGCCTTCGGCCTCCCGTGGAGTGCGCCGTTGCCTGACGCTTCGGCGGCGGCTGCCGAACAGAAGCCGGCGGCGAAGCGGACCGCCAGGAAAACCGCGGCCAGCGACGGTCCGGTGGACTGGAGTGCCCTTTTGGGCTGAGCCCTGGCCTGCTGCGACGGCACCGGGACAAGGCACGCCGCCAGGATCAGGCACTTACAATGATGGAACCAGCCAAAGATTCAAACAGCCGCTAGCTTCAGACAGCGGCACACAATGTTGCTTAGGAGCACCGGATGGGCCGTGTGACACAGCGCCGCAAGGTGCACAAGATCGTCCTGGACGGGTCCCCGCAGGCCCTCGAATTTCCGGTCCGGCACCGGGAGGACGTCCTTGCCGTCGAGGAACCGCTGGAAATCCGGCTCGGCAACATGTCATTCTCCGTCACCATGCGAACGCCGGGCAATGACTTCGACCTCGTCGCAGGCTTCCTCGTCTCGGAGGGGATCATCTGGTCTCCCGAACAGCTGGTCTCGCTCAGGTTCTGCGCCGGCGAAGACGCCGACGGCATGCAGACCTTCAACGTGGTGGAGGCGCAGCTCAGGCCCGACGTCGTCCGGCCCGAGACCGGACGCAACGTCTTCACCTCCAGTTCCTGCGGCATCTGCGGCACTGACTCGATCGATGCCGTTCGGAAGTCGTCGCACTACAGCCCGGCACACGATCAGCTGACCGTCCCCGTCGAAACGCTCGCGGCCCTCCCGGACGCCCTCCGGTCCGCCCAGGAGGTCTTCGAAGTCACCGGCGGCGTGCACGCTGCCGGCCTCTTCAGGATCTCCGACGACGGCTCGGCCGAGTTGCTGTGCCTGCGCGAAGACGTGGGCCGGCACAACGCGGTGGACAAGGTGGTGGGCTGGGCGCTCCGCGAAGGCCTGCTCCCGCTCCGGGGCACCGTGTTACAGGTGTCCGGCCGGGCATCGTTCGAGCTCGTCCAAAAGGCGGCCCTCGCCGGTATCCCGGTCCTCGCCGCTGTCAGTGCCCCCTCCAGCCTGGCCGTCGAGCTCGCCGAGGCCAGCGGGATGACATTGGCCGGGTTCAGCCGCGGGACCAGCCTGAACGTGTACGCGGGCCAGCAACGCGTCGCGGTTCCGGCGCCTGCGGCCGGCTAGGGGCAACAGTTGGCCAATGGGTTCTCCGCGGCGTAAGTTTTATCCATCGATTGGAGTCGATCGGACCCCCCAGCGCTGAAGAGGATCACATTGCACGACGACCGCCGTCTTACGGAAGTCCGGCTGGACCGCTTTCTGCGTGACCGGATCGGCCCGGCCGTCTACCCGCGCAGCGTGCCGCTGACTTTGAGCAGCTGGGACGCGCCGGACGAACCCGTGCCGGTGCTCGAGGCCCTGCGGCAGGAGTTCACGCCCCAGGAACACGGCGCGGCCTGGGGCCGGCCCTGGAGCACCAAGTGGCTCCGGCTCCGGGGTGAGGTGCCGGACGCCTGGGGAACCGCGGCCGGAACCTCCGTGGAAGTCCTCGTGGACCTCGGCTTCAGCGGCGACCTCCCGGGTTTCCAGTGCGAAGGCATTGCCTGGCGGTCCGACGGGACCATCATCAAGGCGATCTCGCCACGGAACCAGTACATCCCGCTCAAGCTCCTGGGCAGTGGCATGGCCGTTGACTTCTACGTCGAAGCCGCGGCCAACCCCGACTTGTCCCAGAACTGGACTTTCGCCGCCACCCCCTACGGCGACAAGGCGACGTCGGGCAGCGAGCCGAAGTATCGCCTCGGCAGGATCGCCATCGCCGAATGCAACCAGACTGTCTGGGAACTGCAGCAGGACATCCTCACGCTCAGCGGGCTGATGCACGAACTGCCCATGGACCTGCCCCGCCGCCACGACATCCTGCGGTCGCTCGAACGCATGCTGGACATCATGGACCCCGACGACGTTGCCGGGACCGCGGAGGCCGGACGGGCCGCCTTGGCCGATGCCCTGGCCCGGCCCGCCTATGCCTCGGCGCACCAGCTGGCGGCCACGGGCCACGCCCACATCGATTCGGCCTGGTTGTGGCCTGTCCGGGAGACCATCCGCAAGTGCGCCCGGACTTTCTCCAACGTCGTCGCCCTGATGGACGAGAATCCCGATTTCATCTTTTCGTGCTCCTCCGCCCAGCAGCTCGCGTGGATGAAGGAGTACTATCCGGAGCTTTTCGGGCGCATCCGGGACAAGGTCCGCGCCGGCAGGTTCGTTCCCGTCGGCGGGATGTGGGTCGAATCCGACTCCAACATGCCCGGTGGCGAGGCCATGGCACGGCAGTTCCTCGAGGGTAAGAGCTTCTTCCTGGCCGAATTCGGGGTCGATTGCCAGGAGGCGTGGCTGCCGGATACGTTCGGGTATTCCGCCGCCCTGCCGCAGATCATCAAGGCCGCAGGCAGCCGCTGGTTCCTGACCCAGAAGATCTCCTGGAACCAGGTCAACAGGATGCCTCACCACACCTTCAACTGGGAGGGGATCGACGGCACCCGGGTCTTCACCCATTTCCCACCTGTGGACAGCTACAACTCCGACCTCAGTGCCCGGGACCTGGCGCACGCAGAACGGAACTACCGGGACCACGGACGCGGAGGCACGTCGTTGGTTCCGTTCGGGTACGGCGACGGCGGCGGGGGCCCAACCCGCGAGATGCTGGCCGCAGCGCAGCGCACGGCGGATCTGGAAGGATCTCCGAAGGTGCGGATCGGCTCGGCGGCCAGCTTCTTCAGCCAGGCCCAGGCCGAGTATGAGCCCCTGCCGGTCTGGGTGGGGGAGATGTACTTGGAACTGCACCGCGGCACCTACACCAGCCAGGCCAGGACCAAGCTGGGGAACAGGCGCAGCGAGCACCTCCTCCGGGAGGCCGAGCTCTGGAGTGCCACGGCGGCTGTGCGGACCGGGCACCGCTATCCGGCTGCGGAGCTAAAGCGCCTCTGGCGGCTGGTTCTGCTGCAGCAGTTTCACGACATCCTGCCGGGCAGTTCCATCGCCTGGGTCCACCAGGACGCCGAACGGAACTATGCCGCCGTCGAACGGGGACTGGAAGCGGTCATCACGAACGCCGCGGCGGCGGCCCTCGGCACCGGCAGCCGGGAATTCCTGCTCAACGCTGCCCCGCACGAGCGCCTGGGCGTGCCTGCCCTGGCGGCTGCCGAACCGGTCCGGCCCGGGCAGCCGGTAGAGGTCACTGAGGACGGCGGCGGCTACATCCTGGACAATGGCATCATCCGTGCCGTGGTGGATGCCCGCGGGCTGCTGGTCTCCCTTACGGACCGGGCCTCCGGACGCGAGGCGATTGCTCCCGGCGAGGTGGGAAACCTCCTGGAGCTGCACCGGGACACGCCCAATGAATGGGACGCGTGGGACATCGACGCCTTCTACCGCAGGAACGTCGTCCGTCTGGACCAGGCGCTTTCGGTGGCACTGGAGCGCGACCCCCGGGGCGAAAGCCCGGACGCCGTCGTGGTGGTGGAGCGGATGGCCGGGTCCTCCGCGGTGACCCAACGGATTACGCTCGCGCCGGGTGCAGACTCGCTCGCGATCACTACGGCCGTGGACTGGCAGGAGAGCGAAAAGCTGCTCAAGCTGGGCTTTGCATTGGATGTCAGGGCCGACCGGTCGGCGGCGGAGACGCAGTTCGGGCACGTGTTCCGCCCGACCCATGTCAACACGTCCTGGGAGGCCGCGAAATTCGAAATCTGCGCCCACCGCTGGATCCACGTCGCCGAGCCGGGCTACGGAGTTGCGATCTCCAACGCTTCCAGCTACGGCCACGACGTCACCCGCAATGTCCGCGAGGACGACGGCGGCACCACCACCACAGTGCGGCTCTCGCTCCTGCGGGCACCGAAGTTTCCGGATCCCGGCGCGGACCAGGGCAGGCACGAGCTGCACGTCACGGTCCGTCCGGGCGCCACGATCGCCGACGCCGTCGAAGAGGGCTACCGCACCAACCTGGCACCGCGGGTGGTGCATGGGGCCCACGGGGTGGAGCCGCTGGTCACGGTGTTCAACCAGGCCCTTGTCATTGAAGCGGTCAAACTCGCTGAAGACGGTTCGGGGGACGTGATTGTCCGGCTCTACGAAGCACTGGGGGAGCGGTCCACCGGCGCGGTGAAGGCCAATTTCCCGGTCCGCGGGCTGCACGCCGTGGATCTGCTGGAACGGCCCGTCGATGCCCCGGGAGTGACGGCGGGCCGCGATTCCGCCGAGCTGACTTTGCGGCCCTTCCAGCTGGTCACGCTGAGGTTTGTGCGCTGACAGCCAGGGCCGCCTGACGCCGCCTTTCCTGCAGGGGAATCCGGCCGGCAGTGTCGGGGAATCCGAATGTTGTCGGGAACAACCGGAAAACCCCTTAAACAGGCTGAGTGGGAGCGGTCCTACCGGACCGCTACCACTCATCCCCCCAATGGCGCTTGGACGACTGCCTCTGCTTCGCACGGCTGACTTCCGTACACGAAGCGATTGCCGCATTCACACATTCATGATTCTCTCACGGTCTAATGATTTTGTGAATGCCTACTTTTCGTTCTTGCGAAATTTTGCGCGCGCGTTATGAGATTCTTTGGCGGCGAGCCCGGAAGCCCAGAACAGTCCCAGGCCCAGGACGTAGCCCAGGACGGCCAGATAATTGACGGTCTGCTGCGCGAGGAGCCAGTCTTTCGTGGCGAAGGAGGCGGGGATGGTGAACGCGGTTGCCAGGGCACCGAGGCAGGTCAGGAGGGCCGCCGCACGCACGAGACGCGGCAATCGGCTCCGGGCGGTGGCCAGCAATGCCGGCAGCAGGGCGAGGGAGACAAAAGCAGGGTAGGTGCGGCCGGCGGCGGCGTAGAACGGCGCCAGGACTGCATTCGGGCCCCCCTTGTCGGCGATGCCCAGCAGGCCCGACGAGGACCCGCGGGTGTCCATGAGGAAGAAGGTCAACGCCACGGCGACGGCGCTGAGAGCCAGGGCCCAGCGCCCGGCCGGCCCCGCGATGAGGCGGTAGCCGGGCTCGTCTGCCAGGCCCCGCGCCACGCGCAGACCGACCAGCAGGACCGCGGCGAATACGAGGAAGCGCAAGATCAGGTGGGCGAGGTTCCATCCCCCCAGCGCCCCATCGATCGCCTCATAGGGGCCGGGCACCGAGAGCAGGCTGCACAGGGTCGCGAGCACCAGGATCAAGAAGACGGTCCTGTTCCGTCCCTGGATCGCATCCGGAAGGCGGAGGAGGAGCACCACGGTGCAGATGATCAGCGTGCCCCACTGGAGGGTTGCAATCATTCCCGGTTCTCCCACATCGCTTGCCTGCTCAGCCCCAAAGTGGTCAGATCATGCCAGCATGCTTCTTCGGTGCATGCTTCGCAAGCGTCTTAGCCAGCCAGATCATGCACAGTCCCAGGACCAGGCACAGGACCGCCGAGTAGTTGATGACGAACCGCATGAACCCGAGGGGCGGAGGGACGACCGGGGAGAGCAGGCTGAGACAGATGGCCACGGTGCCCACGGCCAGCAGCCCGGCGCTGGACCGGACAAGGGCCGGAAGTCCGCTGCGCAGGGTCCGCAGCATCGCCGGAAACAGTGCCGCGGTGATGAACGCGGGGTACAGGCGCCCGGCGGCCCCGTAATACTCCACCAAGGCGGCATTGCGATCATCCTTGGCGAACACGGCGACCAAACCCGCCGAGGAGCCGGCGGTATCCATCATGAGGAAGACCACCACCACAGCCGAGGCGGCAGCGGCTACTGCGATGCCGATGGGGCCGGTGATGAGCCGCAGGGCATCGTCCGCGCTGAAGCCCCGGGCCATCCGGAGACCAAGGAAGAAGATGACGGCGAAAATGACGAAGCGCAGCAGCAGGTTGGCGATGTTCATGCCTCCCAGGGCTTGGTCCACCTCCAGATACGGGGCATCGATGCTGAGCAGGATCGCCAGGGTCATTAGCGCAAGGATCCAGAACAGGGACCGGTTTTCACCCCGCAGGACACTGGGCACGCGGACGAGCGTGGCGACGCAGCAAATCGCCAGTGTGGTCCACTGCAGGATCGCGATCATCCGAGGTTCTCCCAAATCTTTTGTGTTTGTGCCTGCTCCTGCTCATGGCGCCGCAGCGATTTTCCGAGCGCCTGAAGACGTTCCCCGGCCAGGGCGCTAAGGTCGCCGTCGGAAAGAGCATCCAACGCGGCTTGCTTCGCCCCGGCCGTCCAGCCGGCCTCAGCCTCGGTTATCAGGCCCGTTGCGACGAGCCCGCCCGTGAAGCCTACGCCCGCCGCGCGGGCCGTCGCGACCGCAAGCTCAGGGGACAGCCGGTTTGCCGTGAGCTGCGCGGAGTAATTTTGCGGTGCCACCCCGGTGGCGGCCGAAACCCGGTGGCGCAATTCACCGTCGTCAATCGCATCCACCCAGTTCCGGACCGACGTGGCGTGCGGTGCGGGGCTCAGAGCCGGGGTCATTGAGCTGCCCTGGTCACCGTAGCCGCCGTAGGCCGGGGAAGAACGCGAAATGACGGCGCGCAACAGGTCCATGGTGGCGATCTGGCTGACGAGTTCGGCCGGGGTCGGCGGCTGCGGCGGGGCGGCCAGCTCCGCATAGTGCTCGAAGGAAGCGAGTTCCGCCAGCGGACTCAAATCCAGGGCCCGGCTGATGCTGACCAGGGTGGTTTCGGCCACCTTCCCGCGGACCAACTGCTGGGCGAAGGTGGTGCGCTTGATCCCGGAGATCCGGCAGAGATCGGCTGTGCTCGCGGACGGGGCAACGCGGTGAAGCCAGAGTTGGAACGCCTTTGCGGGTAGTGGCATCTAGGGCTTCCTGCGGAGTCGACGGGCAGTATGGCTACTGGCATGCGGTGGGGCAACGGCGATTGAGGCGGGGGGTGGCGGCGGTGTGGCCGTGCGGGCTGGGATTTTGCGTGAGGTCCTAATTCAACTATGCTAAATGGTCGAACCCGCTGGTCCGTACACCCCCCAAGTCCGGACCGGCGGGTTCTTCTATGCCCGGCTGGTTTTCGGCTCGTTTCTCCCAGTCAGCACGGCCCGTTTTTGCCAGACTGGACGGCCCGTTTTGGGCCGCAGTGAGAGGATGAAGTAATGACTGCAACCCTTGTTGCCAAGGATCTTTCCGGTGGACACGATCACCGCACACTCTTCTCGAAGCTGTCCCTGACCGTAGCCCCCGGCGACGTCGTCGGCGTCGTCGGCGCCAATGGTGCCGGCAAATCAACCCTGCTGCGGCTGCTGGCCGGCGTCGACGGTCCGCAGGAAGGCACCGTGAGCCTGGCCCCCGCCGACGCCTTTGTCGGCTGGTTGCCGCAGGAACACGAACGCGTTGCCGGCGAAACGGTCGCGGGCTACATCGCCCGGCGCACCGGCTGTGCCCAGGCGACCCTGGAGATGGAATCCACCGCGGAGGCGCTGGGCTCCGGCGCTCCGGGCTCAGACGACGCCTACTCCCTGGCCTTCGACCGCTGGATGGCCTCCGGTGCCGCTGACCTGGAGGAGCGCATCCCGTCCGTCCTGGCGGACCTTGGCCTCGATGTGGGCCCCGACGCCGGAATGACTGGCCTGTCCGGTGGCCAGGCGGCCCGTGTGGCGCTCGCCGCCCTGCTGCTGAGCCGGTTCGACATCGTGCTCCTGGACGAACCCACCAACGACCTGGACCTCAACGGCCTGGCTAAGCTCGAGGCCTTCGTGCAGGGCCTGCGCGGCGGCGCCGTCCTGGTCTCGCATGACCGCGAGTTCCTGGCGCGCTGCGTGACCACGATCGTGGAACTGGATCTGGCCCAAAACTCGGTGGCGGTTTACGACGGCGGCTACGAGGCTTACCTGGAGGAACGCGCCGTTGCCCGCCGGCACGCCCGGGAACGTTTCGAGGAGTACGCGAACACGAAGGCGGACCTCGTCTCCCGGGCCCGCACCCAGCGCGAATGGAGCTCCCAGGGCGTCCGCAACGCGATGAAGAAGAACCCGGACAACGACAAGATCCGCCGGGCGGCCAGCACCGAGTCCTCCGAGAAGCAGGGCCAGAAGGTCCGGCAGATGGAGTCCCGCATCGCCCGGCTCGAAGAAGTGGACGAGCCGCGCAAGGAATGGCAGCTGCAGTTCAGCATCGGGGCGGCGCCCCGCTCCAGCGCCGTCGTGGCCACCCTGCGCGACGCCGTCGCGGTGCAGGGCGACTTCACCCTGGGTCCGGTGAACCTGCAGCTGAATGCGGGGGAACGGATCGGGATCACGGGTCCCAACGGCGCCGGCAAATCCACCCTGCTCCGGCTCCTGCTCGGCGTCCAGCTGCCCGACTCCGGTGACGCCTCCATGGGCGCGTCCGTGGCCGTCGGCGAGATCGACCAGGCGCGCGGTCTTTTGGCCGGCGAGCTTTTGCTCGCAGACGCCGTTGAGGCCGTCCTGACGGAGCAGACCCCGGCCGAGGTGCGCACCCTGTTGGCCAAATTCGGCCTCAAAGCCGATCACACCAACCGGACCGTGGACTCCCTCTCCCCGGGGGAACGGACCCGGGCAGCCCTGGCGCTGCTGCAGGCCCGCGGCGTGAACCTGCTCGTGCTGGACGAACCCACCAACCACCTTGACCTGCCCGCCATCGAACAGCTCGAGGAAGCCCTCGACAGCTATGACGGCGCGCTGCTGCTGGTCACCCACGACCGCCGGCTGCTGGAAAACGTCCGCCTGGACGTGCGCTGGAACGTCGAGAACGGCGTCGTCACCGAACTGCACGCCGATGCCCCGAAAGGCAACACCAAATGAGCATGGACCGGGTCGCCTGGAGCTCCCTCTACAACATCACCCGCGCCTCCAGCGGGTCCAAGCCGTTCTCGAAGGAGACCCTGAAGCGCGTCTTCAGTTTTGCCCGCCCCCACCGCAGCAAACTGATCGCCTTCGTGCTGCTGTCCATCGTGATGGCCTTCCTGGCGGTCGCCACCCCGGTCCTCGCCGGGCAGGTGGTTGACGAGATCATCGCCCACGCGGAGGCCTCAACCGTGATCTGGCTGGCCGTCCTGATCGCCATCGTCGCGGTGGCCGAGGCGGGCCTGGGCCTCGTGACGCGCTGGCTATCCTCCACGATCGGCGAAGGCGTGATCGTGGACCTCCGCACGAAGGTCTTCGACCACGTCCAAAAGATGCCGATCGCGTTCTTCACCAGGACCCGGACCGGGGCCCTGGTCAGCCGGCTGAACAACGATGTCATTGGCGCGCAGTCGGCCTTCGCCGGCACGCTCTCCGGCGTGGTCAGCAACGTCGTGGCACTGGCGCTGACCCTCGCGGTGATGCTGAACAAATCGTGGCTTGTGACAGTGCTCGCCATGATCCTGCTGCCGATCTTCCTGATCCCGGCCCGCCGGATGGGCTCCAAGCTGGCCGATCTGCGGCGCGAAGCCGCCGAGCACAACGCCACCATGGGCACCCAGATGACCGAGCGCTTCTCCGCGCCCGGCGCCACGCTGGTCAAGCTTTTCGGCCGCCCCGACGAGGAATCCCGCGAGTTCGCCCTCCGGGCCGGCCGCGTCCGGGACATCGGCGTCCGCACCGCCATGCTGCAATTCACCTTCGTCACGGCGCTGACACTGGTCTCGGCCTTGGCCCTGGCACTGGTCTACGGCCTGGGCGGCTGGCTCGCGCTCGCCGGGCAGCTGAACGCGGGCGACGTCGTCGTGCTCGCGCTGCTGCTCACCCGCCTGTACGCGCCGCTCACGGCACTTTCGAACGCACGGGTGGAGATCATGAGCGCCCTGGTCAGCTTCGAACGCGTCTTTGAGATCCTGGACCTCAAGCCGCTCATCCAGCAGAAGCCGGATGCGGTGGCCTCCCCGCCAGGTCCGCTCTCGGTGGAGTTCGACGATGTCCGCTTCGCCTACCCCTCGGCGGAGAAGGTCTCGCTGGCCTCCCTGGAGGACGTGCGGACCCTGGACACCCGCGGCGGCGAGGAAGTGCTGCACGGCATCAGTTTCCGGGTGGAGCCGGGTCAGACGGTGGCCCTCGTCGGCTCCTCCGGGGCGGGCAAGTCCACCATTGCGCAGCTCCTGTCGCGCCTGTACGACGTCGACTCCGGCGCCATCCGCTTCGGCGGCACGACGCCCGGCGCGGGCGTGGACGTCCGTGACCTCACGTTCGACTCAATGCGCGCGACCCTCGGGATGGTGACGCAGGACGGTCACTTGTTCCACGAGAGCATCGCCTCCAACCTGCGTCTGGCCCGGCCGGAGGCCACCGAAGAGCAGATGTGGGATGCGCTGCGCCGTGCCCGGCTCGAAGACATGATCCGGTCCCTGCCCGATGGGCTGGACACCGTGGTGGGGGAGCGGGGCTACCGGCTCTCCGGCGGCGAGCGGCAACGCCTGACGATCGCCCGCCTGCTGATCGCCCAGCCGCGGGTGGTCATCCTCGACGAAGCCACCGCCGCGCTGGATTCGACCAATGAGGCCGCCGTCCAGGAGGCGTTGGGCGCCGCGCTGGAAGGCCGTACCGCCGTCGTGATCGCCCACCGTCTCTCGACGATCCGTGCGGCGGACGCGATCCTGGTGGTGGAGGACGGCTCGATTGTGGAGCGCGGTACCCACCGGGAGCTTCTCGCCGCCGAGGGCCGCTATGCGGAGCTGTACCGGACGCAGTTCTCCGAGGCCAGCGCGGTGGCCCAGGAATCCGTGCCCGGCTACTGAGCCGGCGTTGGAGGCCCTGGCCGGTACGGGTCCTAGCCGGACGGCTTGGCGGACAGGGCCGGCAGCACATGGTCCGTCAGTAGCGGGGCGAGGTCGCCGGGCAGCTCGGCGGACAGGTCCAGCCAGCGGATCTCGGCGATTTCCGCCGACGGCCGGGCGCTCCATACCCCGGGCGCCGTGAAGACCGTGGCCTCGATCTGGGTGGCCGCCTCGTTGGCGGCATCCGCCAGCCAGCAACCCAGCAGGTCCAGGCGGTCCGGGGCCAGCACGATCCCCACTTCCTCCTGGAGCTCGCGCGCCGCAGCCTGGGCCGCTGTTTCGCCGGCCTCGGGTTTGCCGCCGGGGTGCATGAACTTGTCCGTGCCGCGTTTGCGGACGGTCAGGAGGCGTCCGGAGCGATCGAAAACGCAGACGGCGGAGACGACGATGCGCGGGTTCACCCGGCACGCCCTGAATCCGGCGCGGCATCCGGGGCCGCATCGGGGGTCATATCCGGGGTTACTCCCGGCGTCACGCCTGGCCTTGTCTCCGGCTCCGGGCCTGGGCTTGCTTCTGGTTTTGCTTTCAGCCGGTGCAGGACGGACTCCAGCAGCTGGTCCTTGGCGGGCCCGGTGACGTCCCAGCGGTAGCCGCATTGGTCCGGACCGCGGAAGGTGTACGTCACGCGGTAGGTGTCGGGGTCGCACCAGTGCTCGTCCTGATTGGTTTGCCCGGCGAAGCCCATGCGGTGGAAGGGGCGGCCGTCCGGGAAGTACACGTCCAGGACATCGGGGGTGTCCGCCGGCCGCAGCAGATATTCCCGGCTCGCCGG
>NZ_KI914930.1:0-755 GCF_000520575.1 Arthrobacter sp. I3 | reverse complement strand
CGAACGGCGCGCCGCCCAGGGCCGCCCAGCGCACGGTGCCTTCTTCACGCCACCACAGGCCGCCGTCGTCGTCGGCAGTGAAGCGTACGACGCCGGTGAAGGTTCCGCTGGTGCCGGTGCTGCGGTCCAGGAGGGTGCGGTCGACGGACCAGGAGCCGCGCAGGTAGGCGCGGAGGTCAAAGTCCGGACCCGTGTCCGGGGTTTCGTCCGGGGCAGGAATGTTCAAGTGCCCTCGATTGGAATCGAACCAACGACACCGGCTTTAGGAGAGCCGTGCTCTATCCACTGAGCTACGAGGGCGGATGTCCGCGGGCGGCCGGGGCCGGTCCGGTCGGACACGGATATAAGCATACAAGGTGAGCGCGCGTACTACGCTCTTGGCATGACTGCAGGAACCAGCGAGCTCTCCGCCGGAGCCCTTTACTACCCCGATGTGGCCGCGACCAGGTTTTACGTCGGGGCCCTGGCGAAGCTGAGCGTGCTGCAGTATTTCGTGGCCGAGTCTGCTGTGATCGGTGCCTGGGCGGGAGCGGAGCCATACAGCCGCCGCACGGGCTACATCAGCGACCTCGGCGCCGTGGCGTGCGGGGATTTCGACGGCCGGGACGTCTGCTCGCCGGCGCACCTGCTGATGAACGCGTCGTTTGTGGTCCAAGGCCTTGGCATGGTGGTCGGCGCGCTGCTGCTCGGCTCGGCGCTACTGTGCTGTGCCGCGCGGACCGGCGTGCCTCTTCGGCGCGGCCGGGTGCCGGGGC
>NZ_KI914929.1:42494-43652 GCF_000520575.1 Arthrobacter sp. I3 | reverse complement strand
TGGCCCCCGGCGTCGCCCGGGGCCGGCCCGGTGACGCGCCGGAGGGCGGGCACGCCAAAGTCCTGGCCGAGGTCCATTCCGCCACGGTGGGGCAGCAGGTGGACTTGATGCTGCAGACCTCGGACAACTACCTCGCCGAGGTGATGGGACGGATGACCGCCCTCGGCGTCGGCCGGCCCGGCAGCAGCGACGACGCCATTGCCGCCGTGCTGCAGCAGGTCAAGGACATGGGCGTTCCCACTGACTCGCTCCGGGCCGCGGACGTCTCCGGCTTGGCCCCGGCCAACAGGGTCTCGCCCCGGCAGCTCACGGACGTGGTCCGGGCCATGACCTCGGGCACAGACCCCCGGCTGCGGGCCGCCCTGAGCGGGTTCCCGGTCGCCGGGCTCACCGGCACCCTGGGGGACCGCTACACGGATGCGGCCTCGGCCGCGGGCGCCGGGCTGGTCCGCGCCAAGACGGGCACACTGAACACAGTCATTGCGCTTAGCGGTTCCGTGGTCGACGCCGACGGCCGGCTCCTGGTCTTTTCCTTCGTCGGCAACGGGCTGACCCCCGGCGCCGCGAACAAAGCCGCGCTGGACCGCTCCGCCGCCGTCCTCGCCGGCTGCGGCTGGCCGGAGGGCGGGCACGCCAAAGTCCTGGCCGAGGTCCATTCCGCCACGGTGGGGCAGCAGGTGGACTTGATGCTGCAGACCTCGGACAACTACCTCGCCGAGGTGATGGGACGGATGACCGCCCTCGGCGTCGGCCGGCCCGGCAGCAGCGACGACGCCATTGCCGCCGTGCTGCAGCAGGTCAAGGACATGGGCGTTCCCACTGACTCGCTCCGGGCCGCGGACGTCTCCGGCTTGGCCCCGGCCAACAGGGTCTCGCCCCGGCAGCTCACGGACGTGGTCCGGGCCATGACCTCGGGCACAGACCCCCGGCTGCGGGCCGCCCTGAGCGGGTTCCCGGTCGCCGGGCTCACCGGCACCCTGGGGGACCGCTACACGGATGCGGCCTCGGCCGCGGGCGCCGGGCTGGTCCGCGCCAAGACGGGCACACTGAACACAGTCATTGCGCTTAGCGGTTCCGTGGTCGACGCCGACGGCCGGCTCCTGGTCTTTTCCTTCGTCGGCAACGGGCTGACCCCCGGCGCCGCGAACAAAGCCGCGC
>NZ_KI914929.1:40952-42394 GCF_000520575.1 Arthrobacter sp. I3 | reverse complement strand
GGGCCGGCCGGGACCCCGCGCAGGTCTGGCTCTTCGCGCCGGTCTGGCCCTTCGGCCGGAGGTCCGGGAGCCCCGGCCGGTTCGCCGGTCAGCGAAAATTAAGGCGCTTTGTCGGGGCCCTGTGATCTGATGGACCCCATGGAGTCCTCTGCAAGCGAGACATCAAGCGAGACATCACCCAAGACGCCGAGTGCGGCATCGGTCCAGGTCCCGGATCTCATCAACTGGGAGCTCGCCGCGTCCACGGCAGCCCGGCTGACGCCGGCGGGCCCCGTCCTGGGCAGCGCCGAGATCGGCGCCGCCGTCGAAAATCTGCGGCTCATGGCGGACATTTCCGTGCCGCACGTCCACCACATCACCGGCCTGGACGCCGCCCGGGACCTGCGCGACTCCGAGGTCCTCGTCGTGGACCGGGCCTCATGGGCCAAGGCCAACACGCAGAGCTTCGCCGTCATGCTCAAGCCCGCCATGGGAAAGCTGCTGGAGGGCCGCGGTTCCATCAGCCCCGGCGCTGCCGGGGTCAGCGCAGCCATCACCGGCAGCCAGCTCGGCGCCATCCTGGCCTTCCTTTCGAGCAAAGTCCTGGGCCAGTACGATCCCTTCTCAGCGCTGGCCGAAAACTCCACGGCCCCCGCTTCCGGACGGCTGCTGCTCGTAGCGCCGAACATCATCTCCGTGGAACGCGAACTGAAAGTCGAACCCGCGGACTTCCGGCTCTGGGTCTGCCTCCACGAACAAACCCACCGGGTGCAGTTCGCCGCCGCACCGTGGCTGCGGCACCACATGCTCCAGGAGATCGAAAACCTCAGCGGACTGTTGCTGGGCAATGTCGATTCCCTGATGGAACGGGCCTCGGCGGCCGCGAAATCGCTGAAGGACCGCGCGGCACCCGGCGCCGCGCCCGGACGCGGCGCCATCCTGGACCTGCTCCAGAACCCGGAGGAAAAGGCGGCCCTGTCCCGCCTGACTGCCCTCATGAGCCTGCTCGAAGGTCACGCAAATGTGGTCATGGACGCCGTGGACGCCAGCATCGTTCCCTCAGTGAAGACCATCCGGCAACGTTTCAACGACCGCGGCCAGGACCGCGGCATGATCGAGAAATTCATCCGCAACTTGCTCGGCCTCGACGCCAAGATGCGCCAGTACAGTGACGGCGCCAAGTTCGTCCGGGAAGTGGTGGCCGCCGCCGGCATGGGAGGCTTCAACAGAGTCTGGGAGTCCGCGGACCACCTCCCCAGCGAACCCGAGATCCACGACTCCCGGCTCTGGCTCGACCGGATGGGCCTCTAGCCGCCATGACTGCCCCCGACGGCGCCGGTTCGACCTCGATTTCCAGCGGACGACGCCGGCCCGGCCGCCTCGCGCCGGTGGTCGGCACGGCCCGAAAAATGCTGCAGGACGCCCTCGCCGCGGCAGGCTACCCGGACCGCGTCCTGGTTGCC